>JAFAZK010000340.1 GCA_019239825.1 Verrucomicrobiota bacterium
GCTCCCTCTTTAAAGCGAGTGAACGGAGCCCTTATCGGAGCAGTGACCCGATCCTTGGCGACAATTCGGCTAAGCTTATGAGTACCAATCGCGAGCAGCAGTAGGTCACCAATGCGGATCGCCGGATACGGTCGTCTACCGGCCAAAATCGCGAGTATCGAAAAAATCGTCAATTGGATTCCGATCAAGAGCGAAAAGTGGGGCAATGGCTGGTTTTCACCATAGCCTCTTGATACCTGCTTTGCCTTGGCCTGCGCCGTGAAAGTGCTGTTCATACACCAAATTCCTGTTCGTGAAACCATGCGCGCCTGGCTGCATCCCGCCCTATCAAGAACTCGGAGATCAGTGGATCGGCTCCGTTGGTCTAGCCACCGAATTCGTCAGCGCTGCGCTGAACCGCTTGGACAATGACATCCGATCGAGGATAGCGTTCTCCGAGGCGGTCCGCAGCGAGTTCAAATGCGGCCTCGATATTCTCGGCGCGAATGGTGACGCCCACGGTATCTGCGCTAATCAAGGCCGTGGCAAAGTAGGTATTGTCCATGGTACGTTTTCTTTGCAGTTCCCGAACACCGACAGAACCTGGGAGCACGGCGGAAACTGGTGCGGGTTGATCCCTGCTACACGGGACGGCTCCTCGTTATCCTCTAAAAACTACGATCTCAGTTCGTATCGGATGAACTCTCCGGATTTCTAACCGGAGGAAAGACTATAAGCTAGAAATGAAATCCAAACGAACCGGTCCGGCCGAAGTAGTTGAGAAAAAGAGCACAAAACCGCTGCTAAGGGGAAGTATGCCGAACGCTCTTCTGGACTTACAGAGCGGACGAGAATCAACATTTTGCACAATTGGTTCAAATCAGCGGGTTAACCAAAGGAACGAAAAATGCAAAGTAAACAGCGTATCCTTGCGACTGGTGCCGATGGCAAGTTTGCCGGATTGGTCATTCCGGAGTTGGCGAAACGTGGAGCGAACGTTCGCGGGCTATTGCGGAAGGCCGATAAAACCGATCAGGTACGCAAAGCCGGAGCGGCCGAAATTGCGATAGGCGATCTGAACGACCCCGCCAGCCTGAAGACGGCGCTTCGCGGAATAGATGCCGTATTCTACCTGGCGCCAGCGTTTCTGCCGGGTGAAGCCGAGGTTGGAGTGCGCTTTGTAGAAATAGCCAGGCAGGCGGGCGTGCGTCGTTTCGTATTCTCCTCAGTGATTCATCCGGTGCTGAGCGGATTAGCTAATCATCAGGCTAAACTACCCGTCGAGGAGGCGATCCTTTCTTCGAACATGGAATTTACCTTCCTGCATCCAGCGGTCTTCTTCCAAAACCTGACCGGCTCATGGCAGCTAATAGTCGAGAGCGGAATCTTTGCGGAGCCCTGGTCAACAGAGACGAAATTTTCGCGCGTGGACTATCGAGACGTGGCGAAGGTCGCTGCGCTTGCGCTGACTAACGACCGGCTGCTCTACGGCACGTTTGAACTGTGTTCGGACGGTCATCTTAATCGGCACGAGGTCGCCGCGCTCATGAGCGAGGTATTGGGGCGACCCATCAAGGCCGAGAAACTCGACTCAAAGGTCTTGGAAAAAGGGGGGGACATATCAGCCATAAAACCGATGTTCGAGTGGTACGACCATCACGGACTCAACGGAAACGCTCTCACCCTGCGCACCATCCTTAGTCACGAGCCACGAACTTTAAAGGAGTTTATTTCTGAGTTAGCAGCGACTCATGCGCATTGAAAGGCTAGACTCACAGAGCAAAAAGTTAGGAGTTAAAATCCACCAGCTAGCAGGGTGTCAGCGTAGCAGTTAAGTTGTTTGACTGGACTCCAAGGATATCAAGGCGAGCCCGGCTTCTTTATCGAATCGTCGCTCCAAGTGAGCAGGAGATTCGGTCAGAATAACTTCAAGCGTTGGCCTTACTTCGGCCTCCAACAGGTGGCCTCCACAAGTGGAACCATCACGCTTTCCCAGGACCACATGAGCATGAATGTTGGGTTTACCGTCATTAATGGTAATATCACCAACCATGGACAGAACTTCGACTTGTTCATGGACCGGGATCTTCAGATAGTCTTTTTTCTCCGAGTCGAAGTATCCGAGGCTAACCTCTTTGAACGCCCCGATGGCGGTAAAGTGGCTCGCCGCTAGATGCTGTTCTTTCGCAAAGGCTTTAAGGCCGGCGACTACGTGATCGCCGGTGTTAAAGATGAGGACAAACGTCTTCTGGCTGGCTGCTCCGGCATCGTGGGCCTGATCGGCGATCAGTCTGGTTTTCATAATGTAACGGAACGGTGGAGTGAGTCAGTAAGGGAGTAATGGAGTGATGGAGTAATGGAGTGAGGGACGACAAAATTTCGCCGGGATATGTCCGCATTTGTCATCTGTCATCGGAGTCGAGCCTAAGGCGAGTGCTCTTATCGCTTTCGGCGTGCTGCTTTCGCTCCCTCTTTTCCTAGCGCGGTTCTGACCTTCTTAGGCAGGTGTGAAACAGTTCTCTTTCGTTTGGCAGCGCCGGCGGCACGTTTAATGTTTTTTCGAGCAGCTGCGCGTTGTTTGGTTGTGGTCATAGATTGATTTGGAAGGCACCAGTCAGCGAGGCAACTTTTGTCGGCTTATACTGTGTTCGCTGGTGGAGCACGGAGCGGACGCGAGAAGGGATGTGCGAAAACGGATTGCGGCAGCTCCGTAGGAGGCATCTAAGGGGTTGTGGTTAAGCCAGCCTGTGTTGCGCCCCCAGGTGTCGCTCCTACGGAGCCGACTCGTTCATTGCGCCGCGAGCTACAAAGATGTCGTTCCGATGGAGCTGTTGTTAATTGTGCTACCGCCCTTTGGAGGTTCTCAAGTTGCGGCTTGTTCTTGTCGATAACGGTCGGCCCGCATCCATTCTAAACTTCGAATACGAACGACATATGGACGCCGATCCGTTGGACGCGACGACCGGGTTCTGCCGGTCGGCTCTCAAACTATTACCAGGACTAAATTATGCCACAGCAATTAGCAGGAAAACGAGTAGCCATTGTTGTTACAGACGGATTTGAACAGGACGAATTAGAAAAACCGAGGCAAGCCCTGGAAGAGGCCGGAGCGAAGACCGAAGTCATTTCACCGAAATCCGGCAAGGTCAAAGGTTGGAAGTACACGGATTGGGGAAGTGATGTTGTGGTCGACAAAGAATTGCGGTCAGCAGACCCAAATGAATATGACGCCTTGATGCTACCGGGTGGACAGATGAATCCGGACAACCTGCGCATGGACCAAACCGCGATTCAATTTGTTGAATCCTTTGTGAGAACGGGCAAACCAATCGCGGCAATTTGCCACGGTCCACTGACATTGATCGAGGCTAACGGAGTAAAGGGTCGGCGAATGACTTCTTATCCATCGATCAAGACTGACCTTCGAAACGCTGGTGCGGAGTGGGTCGATCAAGAAGTCGTGACCGACCAAGGCTTGGTGACGAGCCGGAAACCGGATGATATTCCGGCGTTCAACAAGAAGATGATTGAGGAATTTGCAGAAGGCCGCCATCCATCCCGACTCAGGTCATTCACTCCAGCAGCCGGCGCTGGTAAGCCGGGGACAACGGAAGAAGGAACTTTCGCCGGTTCGAAGGAGAAATCGCCCCAGGAGAATCTAGGGAGCCAGGGGGCCGGGCAGAACTGACTGGTCCTGTCCGGGCGGCGCGCAAAGACGAGTAAGAAGAAGAAAAATCTCACGCAAAGACGCAAAGAGAAGAACGTGAAAGGTGATTGGTGAAAAGTGAAAGGTAAAGGCACAGCCTGTTTAGATACCACCGCCCAAGAGCCGAGACTTTGTTTCGAGCAGGATCCTTCGTTATGATCGCGCCCTATTTCCAAATCTCCGTTTTACCTTTGCGCCTTTGCGTCTTTGCGTGAGATTTTTCTTCTTCTTACTCGTCTTTGCGTGCCGCCCTGGACCGGACGATCAGTTAGGACGTGATGACCTGGCATTCCGGAGCACCTCTTCTAAGGTAGCGGGCACAAAAGGCTTAACCAGATGATACTGATAACCGGAATCTAAGCTCCGTTGGACGTCGGCCTCGCCGCCGAAGCCGCTCATAGCAATAGCATAGGCCCGAGTACGGGAACGAAGCTGTTTCATTAAGTCCCAACCGTTCATGTCCGGTAAGCCGATATCACCTAGAATGACATCGAAGCCAGAGAGGTTATCGTGGCTTAGCGCGGTCTTTCCGTCCGGGATGATCGTCACTTGATGGCCGGACCGTTGCAGGAATAACGAGATGAACTGAGCGGTGATCTCGTGATTTTCGATGATCAAGATCGTGAAGGGAGTACTGGGAGTGCTCATCCGCTGGGCGGGCAATACTTTAGCACATATTTAAAGAGAAGACCGCAAAGGCGGAATGCATTTTTTCACAACGAGGCAGCAAAGACCGCGAACGGCCCTTTCCATTCAGGAGACAGAACCTTGGGCGGTTCCTGATCTTTGTGGCCTTTGTGGGGTTCGTGTGAAAAAATCGTTTTATCAGCTTTTGTGGAAGTCCTCGTGCTTTAGCGGTGAATCCTCATGAAGACGGGGAACCGGCACCGAGTCGCTTCGCGAAATTGTTCTGTATGAGACTCTCATCTTTAAAGCTTGAGTCGGTTGAAGACCTTTTTTTAGCGGAATTACGAGATTTATATGACGCCGAAAACCAGCTCCTGAAGGCTCTTCCTAAGCTAGCCGAAGCGGCCACTGCGCCGGCGCTAAAGTTGGCCGTCAGCCAGCATCTAGAGGAGACAAAAGGCCATGTCGCGCGGTTAGACCGGATATTTCGCGAACTCGACGTTAAGCCGACCGGGGAAACCTGCCAAGCCATGAAAGGATTGGTGAAGGAAAGTGAAGAATTTATTCAGGCCAAGGGAGAACCATCGGTACGCGACGCTGGATTGATCGGGGCAGCCCAACGGGTGGAGCACTACGAGATGGCCGGCTACGGAACTGCCCGCACCCTGGCGAAACGGCTCGGTTTCCAAGAGATTGCCTCCATGCTCCAGCAAACCCTGGAAGAGGAGGGCGAAGCGGACAGGAAACTAACAGCCGTGGCTGAGAACGAGGTAAACGTTCGAGCAGTGTCGACAGTGCCGTAAGTTGGATTTTGTTGGATAGCCTGACTGATTTAGGGACGGGCTGGTGTGGACCGGCTCTCACGCAAAGTGTGAAAGGTGAAAAGTGAAAGGTGGGCGCGGTAACTTAGCAGCGCGGTTTCCTCTATCTGCGTCCATCTGCGGTTATTTATGCGTATTCTCATTGCCAACGATGACGGGATATACAGCCCCGGGATCATTGCGTTAGCTGAGGTTGCTGCCAGATTCGGCGAGGTGCGAATTGTGGCCCCGGACGTGGAGCAGTCTTCAATGGGCCACGCAATTACTGCTAACCGGCCGCTGAGTTATCTAAAAACTCGGGTCAAAGAATTCGATTCCTACCGGGTAAACGGTACACCTGCGGATTGCGTAGCTGTCGGGCTGCATCAGTGGGGAGGAGCGGATCTAATCCTCTCGGGAATTAATCTTGGTCTGAACCTGGGAAGTGCGCTTTGGCATTCCGGTACGTTAGCAGCCGCCAAGCAGGCGGTGCTTTCAGGTGCGCGAGGTATCGCTTTCAGCACGGCAGCTGAGCACGAGGAACCGATGTTCGAAAAACTCCAGCCTCATGTAGAAGCAGTGCTGAAAGTACTCCTCCGCCAGCCGTCGTTGCAGCTGGTAAATGTGAATCTGCCGCCAGAACCAAAAGGAATTCGTTGGACGCGCCAATCCATCCGCCAATACGACGGCCGGATGGTGCAAGGGAAGGATCCGATGGGACGAGAGATCTATTGGTTCACTGTAGTACCCGTTCGTGAGGCGGAGGAAGGTACAGATCGATGGGCGGTTGAACATGGATGGATCTCCATCACTCCGTTGAGAGTCGATCTGACGAACGATATTGAGTTGGCCAAGCTGGCCGCCGCACCTACGAGTACCGAAGGTGAAAAATGAAAGTGAAGAAACGGAGAAAAAACTCACGCAAAGACGCAAAGGCGCAAAGAGAAGAACGTTGAAAGGTGATTGGTGAAAAGTGAAAGGTAACAGCCTCTCTAGAAACCACCGCCTAAGAGCCGAGACTTTGTTTTCGATCAGGATTCTCCGTTATGTCGCGCCCTATTTCCAGATCTCCGTTTTACCTTTGCGCCTTTGCGTCTTTGCGTGAGATTTTCTGTGTTTTTTTGCGGCTATTCTTATGGCTGACGATATAGAGCACCTACGAGTATCGACGGTGAAAAATGAAAGTGAAGAAACGGAGAAAAAACTCACGCAAAGACGCAAAGAGAAGAACGTGAAAGGTGATTGGTGAGAAGTGAAAGGTAACAGCCTGTCTAGAAACCACCGCCTAAGAGCCGAGACTTTGTTTTCGATCAGGATTCTTCGTTATGTCGCGCCCTATTTCCAGATCTCCGTTTTACCTTTGCGTCTTTGCGTGAGATTTTCTGTGTTTTTTCGCGGCTATTCTTATGGCTGACGACGTAGTCGAAACTGACATTCCGTCCCGGCTGGATCGATTGCCTTGGTCGCGCTGGCATTGGTTTGTGGTGATCGCCTTAGGGGTAACCTGGATCTTGGACGGTTTGGAGGTTACATTGGCCGGGACGATCAGCGGGGTTTTGCAGAAACCCGAGGCACTCAAACTAACCGATGCGGAGGTCGGCATGACTGCGACCTTCTATCTAGCCGGAAATGTGTTCGGTGCGCTCGTTTTCGGATTTCTGACAGACAGGTTCGGCCGAAAAAGTTTATTTTCGCTGACTCTCATGGTTTACCTTATTGGGACGGCGTTATCAGCCTGCTCTTGGAACTTTGCCAGTTATGCACTATTTCGATTCATAACCGGTTCCGGCATCGGGGGCGAATACGCGGCGATCAATTCCGCCATCGATGAGCTCATTCCAGCCCGCATTCGTGGGCGGATTGATATTACGATTAACTCGACCTATTGGATTGGCGCCGCGGTTGGGGCGGCTGGCACCTACACCCTTTTAAACCCGGCTCTCGTTCCGGTTGCGTTTGGCTGGCGCGCTGTGTTTGTTTTGGGAGCGTTGCTCGGAACTCTGATTCTAATTGTTCGTCATTGGGTTCCGGAAAGCCCGCGCTGGCTAACCATTCACGGGCGAAAACAGGATGCAGATGCCATCGTCAAAGGCATTGAAGCCAAAGTCAGTTCCTCTAAAGAGATCCCGGATACGCCGACGAAAAGCATGTCGATCCGAGTCAGGTCTCACACCCCTTTGAAAGAAGTTTGGGACACGGTGGTTCACCGTCACCGGTCCCGTTCGTGCTTGGGCTTTGCTCTCATGATTGCCCAAGCCTTTTTCTTCAATGCGATCTTCTTTACCTATGCTCTCGTTTTAGTGCGATTTTATAAAATTGCTCCAGAAAGCACCGCTCTTTATTTGATCCCGTTTGCCTTTGGGAACGTCCTTGGTCCGCTGATTTTGGGACCTCTCTTCGACAAGGTTGGCCGCAAGCCGATGATCGTCCTGACCTATACTGCGGCCGGTATGTTGCTGGCGATTACTGGTTGGATGTTTCAGGCCGAATTGCTGAACGCAGCGACACAAACGGTGTGCTGGATCGCGATCTTTTTCGTCGCGTCGTGCGCGGCTAGTTCTGCGTACCTAACCGCCAGCGAAATCTTTCCTCTGGAGATTCGCGGTCTGGCCCTTGCCCTATTTTACGCTGGTGGAACTCTCTGTGGTGGAATGGCTGCCCCCACGATCTTTGGTCTGTTAATCCAGACCGGCTCCCGGGGCGCCCTTTTCGCGGGTTACGTTGCCGCCGCGATTTTGATGATGGGAGCCGCTATTGCAGAGCTAATCCTGGGAGTTAAAGCGGAGCG
>JAFAZK010000032.1 GCA_019239825.1 Verrucomicrobiota bacterium
CACACCGGTCGGCGCAACGATACTCAGCCGACGGATTTTCAGGGAGGTAAAAGCAAAGCTGATTGCCCATTTCGGCAGTGACCGCGTCCGCGACCAGAGCAAGGCAGTGCTTAGTCCGATATAAAGGCACACCTACGCCGCCACGACCCCGAACCACCACAATACGGAAAGATCACAAAGGACACAAAGACGGAGGACGGAAAAAACTCACGCAAAGACGGAAAGGCGCAAAGAAAAGACGAATTTCTGATTGGAGCCAACAGAGGCTCAGGTCGAAGCCATCTGTGAGAAATGCTCTGTCTTTGTGGCCTTTGTGATCTTTCCGTATTGTGATTCTAGGATATAAGAGCGGAATGAATCGTGGGCACGTCTTTAACAAGCAACGTTTTTGCTTAAGCGTTTGGCACCAGGACTGAAGGGCTTCTGGCAAGGAACTCTAGTCCAGATCCGCTCAATCAATAAATACGTCAGCGCGGACAAAAGAAGGAAACCTGCAGAGGCCGGACTCTAAGGTTCACAGAAAACCGCGTGGAAAGTATGCATAAGTCCGATCACGTTAGTAAAAGTGTAGTTTACAGCGCCCACTCGAAGGATCTGCGTCCGAGTAACCGGTATCTCACTAGTTTATCTCTCCCTGCGGATGATTATTGTTTGCTTATCGGCGAAGTCCCGGCCGGCGCTATCGTCCCGTTTCACAGCCACTCCGATCGCGAAACCTTCTATGTCCTTTCAGGAGAAATGAACTTCTACGACGGAACGTCGTGGAAAGTATTGAAGCAGGGCGAATTCGTTGACGTGCTTAGTAATACCCGACACGCCTGGCGCAACGCATCGGAATCTAATGCTTCTCTCCTTGTCGCAACCACCGTAAGAATGGGCGTGTTCCTCCAAAAGGTATCGTCCGCGGTCGACACCCCGGCGGCTGGTACGGAGAAGGAACAATTCTTTAAATTGGTTCGGGAGTACGGTTATTGGTTGGGTAGTCCCGAGGACAATGAAGCTATCGGGTTGACGACTAATTGGAACGGGGCTTAATCCCTTACGTCCCGAAGAGACCTGTCCGACATTGCCGCGAGGCCGGCCATACACAACAGCCCGGGGCTTTAGCCCTAGGTCGTGCGTAGCGCGAACCCGCCCTGCCTGTCCGCCGTAGTTCTGGGAAGGTGGGACGAAGGAGGAAAAGTGGCGGCTGAGGCGCATCTTTAGGCTGTTGGCGTGTTTGCCACAGTCGCAATCAACATCGGGTGCCACTTTCAGGGCACGTTTTACTAACCACCTGATCCCAGGGCTAAAGCCTTGGGCTATACTGTTCAGCCGCTTCGCGGCCAAGTCCGAACCTCCCTTCGGGACAAGTTTGACACAGCGCTACCGAATCCCGGATCCCCGAACGGTCCGATCCCTACCGCTTGAGTTTTCTCGTACCTGGCCCAGATTACGCCTTCCAGGAGGAAATAGGGTGCTCACGAGACGTAACGTACGAGAGGGAAACAAATAATGACGAAAACAGTGAAGCTTTTTATTCCGGGGCCGGTCGAAGTGTCGCCGAAGACATTCGCGGCGATGACGACACCTATGATCGGGCATCGCAGCGGCGATTTTAAGAATCTGTACCGCGAGATTCATCCGCGCCTGCAATCACTCTTCCAGACGAACAAGCAAGTTTACCTCTCGACTTCTTCCGCCTGGGGCATCATGGAAGGAGCGGTCCGCAACCTGGTCAATAAAGGGGTGCTAAACTGTATGTGCGGCGCTTTCTCCGATAAATGGTACGACGTCAGCAAGCGCTGCGGAAAAGAAGCGGCTGCTTTGCAGGTTGAATGGGGACACCCCATAGATCCCGCGGCGGTGGATCAGGCTCTGGCTACGGGCAAATTCGATGCTTTGACCTTGATTCATAATGAGACCTCGACCGGATTAATGAATCCGTTGGCTGAGATCAGCGCGGTGCTGAAGAAATATCCTGATGTGATGTTCATCGTGGACACGGTTTCGTCGTTTTCCGGGTTGCCTATCCCGACGGATGAGCTGGGGATCGATATGATGGTCACGGGCAGCCAGAAAGCGTTGGCCTTACCGCCCGGGTTCTCGCTCTTTGCTTGCTCGGATAAAGCCATGGAACGGGCGGCCCAGGTCTCGGGCCGCGGATACTATTTCGATCTTTTGGAGTTCAAAAAGAACGGGGAAGAATTCATGACCCCAAGCACCCCGAGTATCGCTCATATTTTCGGACTGCGTTCCAAGCTAGAAGATATTTTCGATGAAGGTCTGGAGAATCGCTATCGGCGCCATCGCGAGACGAATGCCATCGTGCATGAATGGGTGAAAGAGAGCGGTTTTGAGTTCTTCGCCAAGGACGGTTTTCGGTCCGTGACCCTCACCTGCATACGGAACAATCGAGGGATCGATGTTCCCCAGTTTACCAAAAAATTGAGGGATGAATTCGGTTTCCAGATCGACGGCGGCTACGGGAAAATCAAAGGGAAAAGTTTCCGGGTTTCGAATATGGGAGACGAGACGGTCGAGACGGTTAAGCCGCTGCTCGAAGCTATGAGCCGCTGTTTGCCGTAACGTACCGAATCGTCCTCGTCCTCGAGAGTTTGTACACGCGCTGAGCCACGGTTCATCGGCTCGGCGCGTTTTTCGGCCTAGCACTGTCGCTTCCAACGTTCTAAGCGTGCGGCTCCGAAAAAGCTCTGGGATTGTTCGGGAGCCTCGCCCTACCACTGCAGAGTAATCAGTAATCAGACCGAATAGGTCTTTACTGATTACTGACCCTACTGATTACTGATTACTTCGTTTGAATCTACCACCAGTACGAGAACGATTCGCTACGCTAGCGTTGACACCCAAAGCACACATTATCTAGACTTCGCCACGATGAAACTTCGTGTGGCCATTTGTGCTTTTACGATTCTTCTGGCGCCTGCGGTCCTCGCGAAGACTAAGTTCATGGTTGAGGACCCGAATAACGTGGTGGTAGGACGTTATGGAATTACCTCATCGCAGGCGGCAGCGGCTGCAGAGGTTGCAGAGACCTTTCTCACGTCCGGTAAATTGGCAGAGGTACAAAAAGCTTACGTCATCCGCTATATCGGGGTAGATGCCGGCCCGTTAACCGCGGAGCAAGCCTCCAAAGAGCCGGCTTCTATCGCGAGGGCCGCCCGGCGGTTAGGCCGCTACGGGGTCGAATATGACGGGAACCAGCCGACCCGGGTCATTGCCATCTATGACGCAATCCGGCATCGGGTGATCCATGGCCGGCTCTACACGGTAACCGAGGTACCAGCCCGTTACGATTACATGCGCATGGACGACGAGCTGGTCATGTATGTCGGTTCTTTTGGGGGCGAAGGAAAAGACTCGCTTCGGAAGTGAGTTGATTCGAGACGCGCCTGGCCCATTCGACGCGCCGACCAAGCGGTTCTGTTGGATTTTGTCCTGAAGGGACTTAAGGACTTAGCCCGGGGTTTTAACCCCGGGTTCCGATCTCAAGCGATCTCGCCCTGAAAGGGCGACAGACAAGGCGTTTCAAAACCGTGACATACGGAATTCGGTTGGTACGCAGTTGGTAATCGAAAGTCTTCCGCCCTTTCAGGGCGGTCCGCTTTTTTTGTTTTCACCCGGGGTTAAAACCCCGGGCTGAGTCCTTAAGTCCCTTCAGGACAAAATCTAGCGGGGGTGAGACTCTGCACGCTCGCTGTAGTGGCTTGCCGAACCGCCTCATCGGCCGATGGTAAGCTTCTGTGTTTCCCGGTCCTGGAAATGAAACCGAGGAGCATTGGCTCCTGAAGCGGCTGGCTCTGGGTTGGGCTTATGAGCAGGGCTTTAACTGTATTTCGTTCGAGGTTCGAGCGCCGCGGTCTCCCTATCGGGTAGACGTGGCTGGCTATCGGCCGGCCAAAGATCAGGAGTCTCCTATTGTCGCTCTCTTTGAATGCAAACAGAACCGCCCGGATTTGAATCGGGATTCGGCGCAGACCGTCGCGGTCGAGACTGAGCTTCGGGAACTCCAGGAGCGCCGGCAAAACCTGGAACGCTTGTTAGCGGTTCATTTTCCGAGTGCCCGGACGTCGAGCTCACTTTTTCCGGAGTGGGACCCGTTTGATCCGGAAACATTACCGCACGCCGGTTATCGCCGGGTTCTCCGCAGAATCGTGGCGTTGCAGCGGAAACTCGAAGGTAACACGAAGTTCGAGAGGGTAACCCGGTATCGATTGGCTAATCTCCATTTTTTAGTCGCTCCGGCCGGATTAGTGCGATCTGAAAGAGTACCTCCAGGGTGGGGTTTGTTGGAGGCGGTCGAAAGCGAGCGGTTGGAGCTACGGATTCAGCCACGGTTTTATTCGATTACGAACGGGTTGGATTGGCTGGAACGGATTTGCAGGAACAGCACGGTTCGTTGGTTGAAAGCGGTGGGAGTGGTCGCGGCAGAAGCAGACGGACCTGACAATCGAACGTTAGAAACCGTCGGTGGGCTGCGACGTCCCTTGCCTCTGGCGCCACTTTCAGAGCGCTCGCCTATAGACAAGTAACCCAGGGCTAAAGCCCTGGGCTATCTCTTTTGCTCTTTCGGGGCAAAGCGACACGGCCTCACCTCTCAAAATTAGCGCGACGCCCCTTCCTGGCTCTAGATTCTAGCTCCTAGCTCCCTTCGGACGAGCAGGAGCTCTTCTCTACCGTTAGTCCGTCACCGCACCTAGCGAGGCTGGTTTCACTTGGTCGGCGTATTTCGCCAGAACTCCTCGCGGATACCGAGGTTTCGGCGCCTTCCAGGCTTTCAGTCGCTGTTGGAGCTCGGCTTTGGAGATTTTCAGATCGATCGTTCTTTTCTCGGCGTCGATGGCGATCGGGTCGCCATTTTTCACCACAGCGAGCGGTCCGCCCACGAATGCTTCCGGGGTCACGTGACCGATGACGAAGCCGTGGCTGCCACCTGAGAACCGGCCATCGGTGATTAAGGCGACCTCCTTACCTAACCCTTTCCCCATGATCGCCGAGGTCGGTGAAAGCATTTCCCGCATGCCTGGGCCACCCTTAGGCCCTTCATATCGTATCACGATGACATCCCCTTTCTTGACCTTGTCATCCAGGATGGCGCGCAAGGCTTTTTCTTCCGATTCAAATACTCGGGCTACGCCCGAGAACTTTAGGCCTTCTTTGCCCGAGATCTTGGCTACCGCTCCTTCCGGCGCCAGGTTCCCATAAAGGACCACCAGATGGCTCTCAGCTTTAATGGGGTTCTTCAGTGGGCGAACAATTTCCTGGCCTTTCGGATACGGCTTAACACCCGCCAGATTCTGTTTCAAAGTTTTACCGCTGACCGTCAGACAATCGCCGTGCAAAAGGCCTTCCTGCAGCAGAACCTTCATCAAGGGTACGATGCCGCCGATCTGCACCAGTTCCCACACGGAGTAACGGCCGCTGGGTTTAAGATCAGCCAGCACCGGGACCCGTTTCCCGATCCGAGTCCAATCATCCAGCTTAAGGCGGATATCGGCAGCGTGAGCGATCGCTAACAGGTGTAAAACCGCATTAGTCGAGCCGCCTAACGCGATGGCCACGGTCATGGCGTTCTCAAACGATTCTTTAGAAAGGATATCGGAGGGACGGATTCCTTTCTTAATCAGGTTGAGGACAGCAGCCCCTGCTGCCCGGCAGTCAGCTAGTTTTTCCTCGGAAATCGCAGCCTGAGCCGAGCTATTGGGCAGACTCATTCCAAGAGCTTCGATCGCTGAAGCCATGGTGTTCGCCGTGTACATACCGCCGCACGATCCAGGTCCAGGGATTGCACACGACTCAACCGCCTCCAGTTCTTTATCCGAGATCTTGCCACTGGAATGAGCTCCGACCGCTTCGAAAATGGAAACGATATCCAGGTTACGCCCATTCAAACAACCAGGTAAAATCGTGCCGCCATAAACGAAAACCGACGGGCGGTTGAGTCGAGCCAAGGCCATAAGACAGCCGGGCATGTTCTTGTCGCATCCGCCCACGGCTACCACCCCGTCAAAGCCTTCGGCTGCGCTCACCGCTTCGATCGAGTCCGCGATGATCTCGCGTGAAACCATCGAATACTTCATCCCTTCGGTTCCCATCGAGATTCCATCCGAAACGGTGATGGTATTGAAAGTAATCGATTTGCCGCCGGCGCCGTCAACACCTTGCACGACTTCGCGAGCAAGCTTGTCGATATGAACGTTGCACGGCGTGACTTCAGACCAGGTAGAAGCCACTCCGATGATTGGTTTCTTAAAGTCCTCCTTTTTGAACCCTACGGCATATAACATCCCTCGGCTGAACGCGCGCTCAGGCCCATCAACAACCGGCGCCGAAAATTCACGGGGATCGTGACCATTTTTCTTCATGTGCAAGTCATTCTCTAAGGTCCGAACCGGAAAACGGAAAGGGATTTTTTAAGGAGTCAAGAGCTAAGAGGGCGTGATCAGTGAAAAGTGAAAGGTACAAAAGCCCGCAATGCGTGACACAGATTGGATGTTGGCTAGGTCGGCAAGCCACTCCAACAGAGGGGCATCCCCCTACTTTTCACCTTTCACCTTCCGTGCGCCTTCCGCCCCTTACACCCTCACTGAATTCGCCCACAGCATCAGCCGCTCGATCAGGCTCAAGGAATCAGCCCGGCGGGTTTCCTCAACGTGAAACACCAATTTCCCTTTTCCGCGAATCACGAAGATCTTGCTCAGTAGCGGAGGCGGTAGTTCACCCAGCCTTTGCAAAAGTTCGATGGGAAGCTGGTCGCGCACGCTAGGCGACGATCCTGCTATCACAAAATGACTATCAAACTCTGGAAGCCCGGTGTCGATTACCTTGGCGTGCATCCATTCGCCAAACCATTCCGGCTCTGATTTACCGGTAAAGGTACCGGCTAGAAACCGAGGTGGTTCGCCCGAATGCCGCTCCTTGGTTGTGATGAAGCACCAACTATCAATCGCAGGCTCGTCGGGCACAGATAATTCGATGTAAGGTCGCGGGCCACGTCCGTTCCATTCGGCTAACCAAGCTCTACCTGCCTTATTCCCGGTTAGCCGATACCAAAGCCCTTCGTTATCTTCTTCCAAGCTCCATCGCCGTCTTTTGGCCTCGGATCTCACATGACGTAGTGGCGATAGACCAAGAAACCAGACCCAGAAAAGGAGTCCGGCTAAAGCAACCACGGCTAAATAAACAACAATTTGGGTCACTGTTCGGTAAGTGAAGTCAGGCCGTTACCCTTCAGCAATCAAAGCTTTGCAACATTTCGGTCACACGAGCGTTATAGGAAGCGGTCAGGAGAGGAAATTGCCCGCGGCAATCGTATTCGTTCTCGTCGTCGTCCTCGTTCTCGAAAGATTTTCTCTAAAGTGGAGTCGAAAGTGCGGATGGGTATCCGGGCTTTCGTCCCGGAGGGACTTAAGGACTCAGCCTGGGGTTTTCACCCCAGGTTTTCACTCCAGGTACGATTAAAAAGGACCGCCGCCCCGAAGGGGCGGTAGAACCGGCGCTCAAGTAGAAAGAGGCTCGCCAAACAAAGATCGGTCACACCTATCTACCGCCCCTTTCGGGCGGCGTTTGTTGGACGTATTCCCGGGGTTAAAACCCCGGGCTCAGTCCTGTAGTCCCTTCAGGACAAAAACCTCATCAAACCTGTCCGCATCTTCGACTCGGCTTCACACAAAACCCTTCGAGAACGAGGACGACGACGATTGCGGAGGGCAAACTCGTCCCTAGAACCCGCCTGGGATTTGTGCGAAATGCTGGGTGGTGCGAACCGAAATAGACCTGGAGAGTATTGTTTCTGAGTTGTACTCGTCGCTCTACCGGTTTGCCTTTTCCCTGAGCCGGAACGAAACCCAGGCGGCTGACCTCACTCAAGAAACGTTTTTAATATTAGCCAAACAACAGGCCCAGGTTCGGGATATCACCAAGATAAAGTCCTGGTTGTTTACGACCCTGCGCCGGGAATTTTTGCGAGGTTTACGCTCGCAATCGACTCATCCGGAGGTCGAACTAAAACCTGAACATCAAGACGAACTGGTTGCCGATTCCGGGATACTGAAGGCGTCCGACGCCGCCACGGTCATGGAGGCGTTAGCTGGGGTTGATGAGAGTTATCGAATGGTTCTGGAATTATTTTACCTGGCAGATCTCTCATATAAAGAGATAGCCGCGACCTTGGATATACCCATCGGGACGGTTATGTCCCGGCTGTCCCGAGGTAAGGAACAACTGAGAACCCTGTTAACCAAAACCGATTCGCCAAACAAAATCACTCCTCGCCCCAACTGAAGAATCTGCCTTGTAAGACATGAATTCGGATTCCGCCAAAGAAATTCTATCAGCATACCGGTCCCACGACCGGGATGGGGCGGATCCGATTTTTCACGAAGCGCTCAACCACATGGAGAGCGATAGCGAGCTCAAGAAGTGGTTCGAGGAGCAACAAGACCTGGACCAGACGATCCGGGAGAAGTTGGCCAGTATAGAACCTCCGGCGGATCTCCAAGCAAAAATTCTGGCTCGAATTAGAGGAGAAAAGGTCCGGCGCCTCGTGTTGCCCCAGGTTTGGTTAGCGGCCGCAGCCTGTCTGGTGGTCGGGGGGATCGCTCTATTCTATTCAAATCGTCAGACAGGGTCAGATCGATTCTCGGAATTTAAGAGCGACGCCATGGCGATGGTTTCCGCCCAAGGCGGCCCGGTACTCGACCTGAAGACTCCGGACTTAAGCGAGACCCAGACCTATCTCCGGGATCATCAAGCACCCCGAGACGACGCCATACCAGCCCGCCTGCAATCGATGGAAACCGCCGGGTGTCGAGCTTTCGTGTGGAAAGATAATCCAGCTTCGCTGACCTGTTTTCGTTTATCCGACGGCCAGTTGTTGCACTTGGTGGTAATCGATCGAAAAGCCATGGGTAACGCGGATATCCCGGTGGGATTCAAGTCGGTGGGAGATTGGCACGTAATGTTCCAGGAAAAAGATGGGATGTTAATGATGTGGGCCACTCAGGCTCCCATGGAACAACTCAAACAGATGATGGTGAAGGCGGGTTGGGAAGGGGCTAGAGGAGGTCGAGGAGTTGCCGGGCAAGGAGAAGGTTCGCAGCGGCGTCTATTATAGCGCGATCGGGGTTGGGCTGGCTTGCGGCGCCAGAAAGACCGATACGCACCCATTCTAGCTGGGGAACCCCATTCCCTACTAATTCAATAGACTTTACGGGCGTCTCGTATTACACTCCGCTCGAATTCACGAGATTTTACCGGAGGAACCGGCCCCATCCGCGTTACTAGCCCAGCCCGAGCGAGGCTCTCGCTATGAAGAGAACTTTAACAACTGTGCTCCCTCTCCTGGCGGTTGTTGCTGCAGTCGCTCTGGTATGGTTCGGAAACATTGATAACGACAGGTCGATTCAACTCCTGAACGTCTCTTACGACCCCACCCGCGAGCTATTTCAAGATCTAAACCGGCAGTTTGTTTCGAAATACGAACGAGAAACCGGCCGGAAAGTAACCATCAAACAGTCTCACGGCGGTTCTTCAAACCAGGCGCGCGCCGTTATCAATGGCCTGGAAGCAGACGTTGTGTCACTTGCTTTGCCATCGGACATCGAATTGTTACGGCGAGGAGGCTTGATCAGTGACGGCTGGGTCGATCGCCTGCCGAATCACTCGCAGCCCTATACCTCAATGATCGTGTTTGTGGTGCGTAAAGGAAATCCGAAAGGTATTAAGGATTGGCCGGATCTGGTGCGCCCCGACGTTTCTGTGATCACCCCAAACCCGAAAACATCAGGTAACGGCAAGCTCAGCCTATTGGCGGCGTGGGGTTCTATTATTTATCGAGGCGGGACCGAAGAGAAGGCGCGAGATTATCTGAGACGCTTGTATCAAAACGTGCCGGTTTTAGGGACTGGGGCTCGAGATTCTACGATCACTTTCACTCAGGATAAGATCGGAGACGTTCACCTAACCTGGGAGAACGAAGCTCGGTTTGAAATTGAGGATTCGCAAGATGAGCTCGAGATCGTTTATCCGTCTGTCTCTATCCGAGCGGAGCCAAGCGTCGCTTGGGTTGATAGGAATACCGAGCACCGGAATGCCACAGTGTACGCCAAGGCTTATCTAGAGTTTTTTTACAGCCGCCCTGCCCAGGAAACTATGGCTCGATACGGCTATCGTCCGTTTGATCCAGCAGTGCTGCAGGAATACGCCAGCCGGCTGCCGGTCGTACCGCTATTCCCGATCACTCTCATTGCGAAAGACTGGGACGATGCGCAGCAAAAGTTCTTCTCTGATAACGGCGTATTCGATTCGATCCGTACTTCGCCAGCGAAATGAAGCTCATGGTTAACTACCGCTGGACTACTGTTCGCAAAGATATTCTCGCCGGTGTGACGGTGGCGGCCATCTCATTGCCGCAGGCTATGGCCTACGCTTTGATCGCCGGGGTTGACCCTCGCTTCGGCCTTTACTCCGCGATTGTCGTCACCTTGGTTGCATCAATTTTCGGTTCGTCGTCTCATCTCATCAACGGTCCCACTAATGCAATTTCTTTGGTGGTTTTTAGCGCGCTAGCCTTTCTAGATCCGGATGCCCGGTTTGACGCCTATCAAGCAACTTTTCTCCTCTGTATCATGGTCGGGATCGTTCAGATTCTGATTGCCGTCTTTAGGTTGGGCGACCTGACCCGTTATATCTCGGAGTCTGTCGTGCTCGGTTTTATGGCGGGAGCGAGTTGTTTAATTGCTCTAGGCCAACTTGGTAATCTACTCGGTGTTAAAGACCAAGGCAGCGGTCACCAGCATGTTCTTGTCCGGGTTTGGCTGACTCTCACTCAAGGTGGTCCACTCAACCTCTATGCCCTCGGAATCAGCTTAGGGACAATTGTTCTGGTTATCGCTCTAGGTCGATGGCGAAAAGCCTATCGTCTTCCTCAAATGGAAATGTTGCTCACCTTGATAGGTGTTGCTCTTCTTTCCGGTCTCTTGAGTTGGTCTATTCCCGGACCGAACGGCAAAACGCTTATCGCGGTGATCGGAAACGTACCAGCCGGCCTACCTGCTCCCCACATTCCGACAATAAAATTTTGGTGGGTAAAGGAGCTTTCCAGCAGCGCATTGGCGATTGCCTTTCTTGGTTTATTGGAAGCGTTAGCGATCGCTAAATCGATCGCGAAGCAGACTCGGCAATCGTTGGACTACAATCGCCAGTGTCTGGCCGAAGGTTTGGCGAATCTAACCGGTGGTTTTTTCCAGTGTCTACCCGGTTCCGGTTCGCTGACTCGCTCGGCGATTAACTTCCAATCCGGCGCTGTGACCCGCGTCTCGGGTGTATTTGCCGCAGCGACCGTCGCCGTGGTTCTGCTCTCGCTCGCACCCTTGGCCCGATACGTTCCGAAAGCGGCTTTAGCCGGCCTACTGTTAGTGACCGCTGTCAAGTTGGTCGATTGGCGACGGTTGCGTTTAGCGCTACGCGCCTCCGGATATGATGCCGGCTTGATCTTGATTACCGCCTTTTCTGCTCTCTTTATTAGCGTTGAGTTTTCAATTCTAATCGGGGTCGCTCTTTCGATTGTTTTGTTTGTGCCGCGAGCTGCCCGATTACGTTGTTCCGAGTTGGTCGTCACTAGTGAAGGTGTAGTCCGTGAGCGGCTAGCGGAGGACCCCAATTGTGATGCCCTCATTTTGTACGATCTTGAAGGCGAGATGTTCTTTGGGGCAGCACCGGAACTCGACCGTTATTTTAATGAGCTGAAGCAAAAATCACTTAGCAAGGCAATTCACGTGATCGTGGTGCGACTGAAACGGACTCGGAATCCTGATATGGTTTGCCTGGAACGACTCGAATACTTCATTGAGGATCTGAAAGCGGAAGGGATCACCGTTTTACTTTGCGGAGTTCGGCCTGATCTGGCTAAGGCCATGAAGAATATGGGGTTTTCGAACTGGCTTCGGCCCGGGCAAGTCTTCCTAGAGGAAGACGACAAGGATTCATCGACCATCAAAGCAGTGCGCCAAGCTTATGGCCTGCTGGAAGTGAATAACTGCGCGCATTGTAAGCAGAAGGGCCTGCAAGATACCGGAGAAACGAAGTTGTATTACCTGGTCTGAGACGGCCGGAGCACATCCTGGAGGGGAGCCGCTTTCGCCGGGGTTAATTTGATCGCATGTCGGTCGAAGCCCAGCGTTAGCCCGAGGCCCTGGGTGTGACAAGCAGGCGGCTCCCGGAAACGTCTGCTGGTGTTGTTTGCAGTCAACGCGGTTGATTAGAACAGACGGCGCCACAATCACCATTCACATCCTGGGACGTTCGCGGGAGCCGCCTGCTAATTAGCGATTCGGCAATACAACGCTGGTTTGCTCGATCGGTTCAGGTTACGGGCAACATTCAAAAGCGGCTCCCCCTCCAAAGGCGGACATCGGTGTGACAGCGGATCGTTAATACGCACTCCCTGGCGACGAGGCCGCCAAACGGAGTTTTTTAATTTCCGCTTGCATACCATACTAGTTTAGTAGTATATAAGCGTCCGTGAAACCAATTCGTCCGGTTCAGCCAGCTCTATCTTCCCCTTCGGACTGTTTGGTCGCGATGCTGACTTTGGTCGGATCCTGTTGTTGTCGTTAATCAACTCCATCGACAATCCGGCTCGTTTTTTCAGTCACCATTTAACCAAACAACAACTCTTAGTTTCACGTTATGTCATATTTTCATGTGATCTCCGGTAGTCCAAGCACGCTATCCCGAAACAATTTCTTATCGAAAGGATTAGAACGGCGCTTGGCGCCCTACGAGATTGGACTGCGCAGCACTCATGCTATCGAATTACAGCCCTTTAGAGCAGGCGCCTCCGAGCGCTTAGCCGATCTGATAAATACCGTGCGGGACGCACGGGCGATCCTGTTAGTTACTCCTGTGCCCAGTGAGGATTGGGCTGGCTGCATGAAGACGTTGCTCCAGTTTTTGCCGGCTGGGGTGCTGCAGTATCGACCCCTCCTTCTCATCGGAACAGGTGGATCGGTTGACGAACTTCCGAACTTAGAGAGATCGCTCGATCGAGAGCTGACGCGTCTTAACGGGCGCCTAGCTGTCTCGTCCGTCCACATCGGGCCCAAGAACTGGGTATTCTCGGCGAGCCGGGCGCCATGGCTGACCGCGGGAACCGAGCTCCGATTAAACCGGGCGTTAGATCAGTTGCACAGCCTGACTCAGGAGGCGGTGGCAATTCCCTAGGAAGAATCACAAATCGCTCTGATCGATTCTCCGAATTTTCCATT
Organism: Verrucomicrobiota bacterium; assembly: GCA_019239825.1. Lineage (GTDB taxonomy): Bacteria > Verrucomicrobiota > Verrucomicrobiia > Chthoniobacterales > JAFAMB01 > JAFAVN01. The sequence goes on from JAFAZK010000032.1 coordinate 13,269, forward strand.
GGTAAGCAGTGAATCGGGAGCTGAACGGTGAACTTGCTTGAACGTTCGCCGCGCGCGAACGATTTACGTTTGTGGATCAACCAGTCGCTATTGTTCTCATGGGTGTATCCGGTTCTGGTAAAACCGCCGTCGGGACCCGTTTGGCCGAGAAGCTGCAGTACGAGTTCCTCGATGCCGACAATTTTCATCCGCCGGCCAATATCGAGAAGATGAAACATGGCATCCCTCTTACCGATGAAGATCGGTTCCCTTGGCTACAAAACCTCCATCGAGAACTCGGTTCGCGATTAAATAAAGGTAAGTCGGTTATCTTGGCCTGTTCGGCTTTAAAAGAGACCTATCGCCAGATTCTAGGAGAAGGCCTAGCTCAAGTCCGATTCGTGTATCTACACGTCGATAAAGAGGTACTCGCCGAACGCCTCCAAAAACGAGCAGGGCATTTCTTCCCAAAGGAATTGCTCGACAGCCAATTGGCGGCGCTGGAAACGCCACATGATGCTTTGGTGGTCGAAGAAAACCGGCCACTGGATGAAGTCGTGGACTCAATCGTGAAAACGATTGAGGGGTAGGGATAAGCGCGACCTCGAAATGAATTCCCGAAGTGGACGCAGTGGACTTAGTAGACGGCGTGGGCCAAGTGGGTGGCGTTGCGTGTCCACTCTGTCCGGTAAGTCTACTCCGTCCACTACCCACTAAGCCCCTACCCTCCCGGCTTTTTATCCCCCTTCCCGAATTTCACGACGATCTCGTTATTGGCGATCTGGATCGACTGGATGGCATTGAGCAGCACTTGGTCTTCCGGCTCGCTGTCCCGCAATGCTTTGTTGATGCCTTGCGAGACAGTCTGGCGAAAGTCTTGACTCGTGGTCAGCCACGGCAGCCGGGCGCCATTTCCTTCCAAATCAAAGGCCTCAACCTTGAGCTCCCCATGATCCACAGAGAGGCGAACCGCTAATTTGCCGTTGAAATACCGGTCGTGGAACCCCGGCAGCAGTGGCAGTTGTGCCATAAACGTGAGCGGGAAGCTAGCCTCAGCCACGAGCCAATCCGCCTCGATTCGAAAACGGACATCTTTGGCCAGTTCCCGGTTGTTCGGGCTATCGAGAAACCAAGCATTGAACTCGTCAGCGGTCAGGTGAACCTCCGGGGACCCGCCTTTAGCCAACTCCTCTTCAGCCTGCTGGAGCTTTTCCTGAACGGCTTGGGCGCCACCTTCAGCGATCGGCGGGAACGTCCGTGGACTGGGCGAAGTCATTTGATACGCGCTCTCGTAAGTGGATACCGCTCCCCAGATAATTGCTCCGATAATGACAACAAAGACGCACGCCAGTAGCAGACAGCCCCACCGGCAACCGGCAGGTGAGCGTTGGGGTTGTGGCTGGCCGCCCATACGTTAGGAATTATTCACCACAGAGTCACAGAGGACACAGAGTTAGTACGCAGTAACATCCGCCTAAACCCACCCCATCAGCAGGTTGCTCCTACCTCCGTGTTCTCTGCGTCTCTGAGGTAGAACCCGCTGAAACAATGGACCTCCACCACGGCTCATTGATTCGGTACCAGTCGATCGTTCGCAACAAAGTCGAAGCAAAGTCACGCAGCGGTTTCCAACCGATCTCGTTTCTGAGTTTTGATGAATCGAGACTATACCGCCGGTCATGCGCGGGCCTGTCTTTCACGTAAGTGATCAGGTCTTCACTGCGCTTCAGATGGTCTAAGATCATTTTAACGACGTCGATGTTCTTATGCTCCGAGCCGGACGCCACGTTGTAGATAGAACCAGAAACCCCATTCATCAGAACATCAAACACCGCAGCGCAATGGTCTTCCACATACAACCAGTCGCGCATATAGAGGCCATCGCCGTAAACAGGTAGTGGCTGATTCGCCAGCGCGCGCAGAATCATCAATGGAATCAGCTTTTCGGGATATTGAAACGGGCCAAAGTTGTTCGAGGATCGCGTGATCACGATGTCTTGCCCATAAGTTTTGTGGTACGACAAGGCCAACAGATCGCCGGCGGCTTTGCTGGCCGAATAAGGAGAGCTGGGTTTCAGAACGGCTTCCTCTGAGACCGGTACATCGTTGGATCCGTACACCTCGTCCGTTGAGACCTGCAAAAAGCGTTTCACGCCGTGCCGGCGAGCGGCATCTAAAAGGACTCCGGTTCCAACCACATTACTGTAAATAAAATCGGCCGGAGAAATGATGCTGCGATCCACATGGCTTTCCGCTGCAAAATTGATGATGCCGAAGTAGCTGTGCGCGGACAAAATCTCGTCCATTTGCTTCCGGTCCGCGATATCTGCTCGAACGAACTCGTATCGATCCCTGAACCGATGAACGAGATCGGCAGTGGTATTAAGTGAACCAGCATAGGTCAAAAGGTCCACATTGGTAATGTGTTCCGGGTCGTAATGTTCAAGAACGTAGCGGATAAAATTGCTTCCAATGAAGCCGCAGCCGCCCGTTACTAGCAATCTCATGCACGCGTTTTTAGCATAGAAGATCTCCCTGTCCAATTTTTCCACTATGAGCGATCTCCAGATTCGATTCGCACAGCCCGAAGACGCAGAAACCATTCACCGGCTTGTGGTTGACCTTGCGGTTTACGAAAAGCTTAGCCATGAAGTCGTGTCTACGCCGGAAGATATCCGGCGCGCGTTGGTCGAGCCTAAGCCAATGGTCGAAGTTTTTCTGGCTGAGATATCCGGGAAACCGGTTGGGTTTGCTCTTTTCTTCCAAACATTCTCTACCTTCGTTGGCCGGCCTGGGATCTACCTGGAAGACCTTTTCGTCCTGCCGGAATACCGGCGTCGCGGTATCGCGATGGCGCTATTCCAGGAGCTCTTTCGCGTTGCCCGGGAACGAGATTGCGGCCGAGTGGAATGGAGTGTCTTGGACTGGAACGAGCAAGCCATCAAGTTCTATACAGAAAAGCTCGGTGCCAAGATTCTAAGGGATTGGTGGCGGTGCCGGTTAGAGTTGAGGTCCGACTTCGCCCTGAGAACGGCCGACGAACACAAGGCGTGACTATTCGGGAGGAGACAGAAGCTGACTTTCTTGAAATCATTCAGTCCCTCCGGGACGTGCCGGACTTGCCGCGAAGCGGCTGAACAGTATAGCTCAGGGCTTTAGCCCTGAGTCAGGTGGTTAGCAAAAGGTGCCCTCACGAGCGGCACGCGATGTTGGTTGCGACCGTGGCAAACACGCCACCAACCTAAAGACGTGCCTCGGCCGCCACTTTTCCTCCTTCGTCCCACCTTCCCAGAACTACGGCGGACAGGCGGGGCGGGCTCGCGCTACGCACAACCCAGGGCTAAAGCCCTGGTTGTTATGTATAGCCGCTTCGCGGCAAAGTCCGACACGCCGGGAGGGACAAGCGTTGGCACGCAGTCGAACACACCTCGCCCATTCGGGCAGCAGACACGGGTCCCAGTTCCGGCAAACCTTGATCCCAGTTCCGGGATAGGAATCAACCGCAAAAGGGACTGATTTTTTAGCGGGGAAAAGCTTTTCAATAAAAATTTCTCCTCGAGAAACAGTCAAAAAACCAATTTGGCCCAGGCACAAAAAATCGCGTGGCATAACGGCTGCTTAATACGTTTCTCGAGGATCGAAGAAGACGAAACCGGAAACCCACTGAGAACAAATAAATACCGAGATTACGAACCCAGTGTGGATCGAAAGTTTGTCGAGCACGGAACTCAAAGAATAACAAAAAATCTTCTCCAGCCAGAAGCCAAAGGGACCGGTCGGTGCAAGTTCTCGACTCTGCGCCGACCGGTCAGCTTTTAACGTTTGGCGTTCGACGCTCAGGTTCACTACTGATGGCTTACCGTTTTCTGCAATGAACCAGTGCCCCTGCCAGGCGGGACGCGACATGGCCGTTAAGAACGCCGAACCCCAAACGCCAAAGCCCGAACGCTTAACGCATTCGCAGCCGGTCGGTCATTATGGCTTGGACCCGGAGGCGTTCGGCTTCAAACTTACCGTCATCGCCGACAGTAGAAGGAATTTCGATGAAAGGCATGATGGTGACTTCGACTTTGGAAAATGGTTTCGGAATCGCGAAACCATCCCACGATTTCAGGCGCCAATAGCTGCTGTACTCTATCAGCAGCGGCATTAGCGGAACCCTGCAAAGCTGAGCCAATAAAACCGCTCCCGGACCCAGAGAATAGCGGGGACCACGTGGTCCATCGGGCGTGATACAAATGTCGTAGCCCTCGCTCAGTTTACGGACCAGATCGAGCAACGCGGCGCTGCCGCGGCGAGAGGTCGATCCGCGGACCGAGCCTACACCAAAATTCCGGACGAACTCCGCCAAATAAGCTCCGTCCCGGCTAGCGCTGGTTAAGACCAGCGCACCTTTTCGGGCCGGGTAGTACCGACTGAACGCAGTGGTTAACCCCAACATTCGATTATGCCAGATCAATGCCACCACAGCTTTAGGGGCATTCTCGGCAAAAAACCCGGCCTCATCCTTAACCTTGCAGCGGAGTGTCCGCATCAGGAGCTTAAGTACGAGCGCACCAAACCAGATCAGAATCTTCGCTCGACGGTCGAGCTCCCGAATCGTTCCGCTAGTTACAGGCATTCGGGCAACACTTTGAAATCATAACCGCGAATCGACACGAATAAAAGAAAACGACCGCAGATTAACACAGATGCATGCAGATGATTTTAATGAAGAAAGCCGTGGCCATTTCGTCCCAATCTTATCTGCGTAAATCTGCGGTTAGACTCTTTCTTATTCGCGTCCATTCGCGTCCATTCGTGGTTTCCTTGGGTCCAATGGCGGTTTACACCATTGGGCGGAATCGTCCGACGACCTCGGTGAGACGAGCGGTTATCTGGCCGAGAGAACAGTGTTCGACGCAGTCGATCAGCTCAGAGAAAGTATTACCTCCGTTTTCGACGACTATGGCTAGTCGGTCCAGGGCCTTTTCGGATTCACCGGCGTGTTTCCGGTGAAATTCTTCAACTCGTTCCTGGTGTACCTTCTTTTTCTTTGCGGGGGTCCGAATTGTCTCCAGATCTGGCCAAGCCCGATCCTCCAGCGCATAACGGTTAAGCCCGATGACGGGCCGGCTTCCATTTGAGATTTGGCTTTCCAGAACGTGGGCGGCTGCCTGGATCTGGCTGCGTTGGTAACGCCGTTCCACCGCCCCTAGCACGCCGCCTTGGGCTTCAATCGCTTCAAACTCTTCCAGGATGGCAGTCTGGACCGCCTCACCCACAGCTTGCATTCCGGGTGAGCCGGGAAGCGTGTTCATCATGTGTTTAAAGATGCCGCTTTCTTCCAGCAAGATGCCTTGAGCGTGAGCCGCATACCGGGCGTATTCCTCGCTCGGCGTGGTAAAAGGTTCATCCGCGGCATTGCTGTGACAGGAATTGGTGGCATTCATACACGCCAAAACCAATTCAATGGCCGTTCGGGTCAGATTGTTTTTCCAGTCCGCAGCCACCAGCGATCTTCCGCTGGTCTGAGTATGCAGCTTTAATCGTTGGGCGCGCTCGTCTCCATAGAACACGTCGCGGATACCGATCGCCCAGATCTTGCGGCAAACCCTGGCCAGGGCCACATATTCAACGTCGAGCCCGCAATCGAGAAAGAACGATAACCTGGGCCCGAACACATTGATATCCATGCCCTTGGCCTTGAAATAATCGACGTAGGCAAAACCGTTCGAAAGCGTGTAAGCAGCTTGCTGAACCGGGGTAGCTCCAGCCTCAGCAATATGATAACCGCTGATCGAGATCGGATACCAGCGGCGCATGTTCAGGGAACAGAACTCAACCATGTCCGCCAGGAACCGCAGCGAAGGGCCGATCGGGAAAATCAATTCGTTCTGGGCCTGAACTTCTTTCAGAACATCGGCCTGAATCGTTCCGCGCAGCTTAGGTACTACATCCGGGCCAAATCGACGCTTAGCAGCCGCTATATACATGGCCAACAGAATCGGCGCCGGCCCGGAGATCGTCATGGAAACCGACACATTCGGCTGATCAAGATCGAACCCGGCATACAGCCTTTCCACGTCCTCAACGGTATCAATAGCGACGCCGCCCTCGCCTATCTTACCGAAAACCCCTGGGGCCAGCGCCCCGACGCCGTACAGCGTAGGCCCATCGAAAGCCGTGCTCAGACGCTTGTTCTGTTGATTCCGGGACAGGTAATGAAAACGCTGGTTGGTGTCTTCGGCTAGGCCAAGTCCCGCAAACAGCCGGGTCGGTTCCTCGCCTTTCTTTTCGCCAGCAGCTCCATTCTCTTGATCACGCGAAAGATACTGCTCGCTGTAAGCCGCCGAAACGTAGGGAAACTCTCCGGGTAATCCGCCCTCCAGGATAAAGCGGCTGATCTCTCCGGGATCATCATACCGCGGCAACGCTAAGGTCGGCAATTCCAGGCCGGTAGGGGTTCTGGTCTTTCCGACCTTTGCGGTAATATCCCGCCATCGCCCCATGACTTCGTTCGCTTTTGCGGGATCTTTGCGCACACTGGCTACCTCCGCTTCAACGAAGCGGTCATAGACGCGGACGGACTCAATTATTTGACCGAGCTGACTCATACAGTTGGCGAAAAGAGATTGAGGAAAATTTGGTCAACACCTGGGTCCCGGTGACGATTTGCCTGGGTTTGTAATAAGGTCTGCTTTCGAGGGTTACTCCGGAGCCGGCTTTCAATCTCAGAAACCGCGGTACGAGCGCCTCGCAGATCAGCTTTATTTACAGCTACGATATCGGCTGCGTCCAGCATCGCAATTTTTTGCAGTTGAAGCCGGGCGCCGTAGTCGGGCGGCATCACGAGGGTAGCGAGGTCGGTTAACGAATGATCGAGCCCGAACGGCAAAGCTTCTTGTCCGGTACCTACCGTTTCGATAATCACGGCGTCGAAGATTCCTAACCCTTTGAGATACTTGACCCCACGTTCAGACGCAGCCGCCAGACCTCCGGCCAATCCGCGAGTTGCCATGCTGCGCATAAACACCCGATTATCTTGAGAATAAATCATGGTGGCGCGGTCGCCTAACAACGCGCCGGAGCCCACCACGCTGGGATCATGGGATAAAATCGCGAGGCGGTGATCAGCCGGAAATTTGCGCAGAAATCTCAAAGCCAACTCGTCGATTAACGTCGTTTTCCCGGCCCCACCGGGCCCGTTTATCCCAAATACTTTTGTATCTCGCTTGGGGTCGATGTGACGAGGCAACTGCGAATCAACCTCGTTCCCAGCCTCGATCTCGCTGAGGTTGAACGCGATAATCCGGTCTTCGAACGAAGTGTTCACTACCGCCGGAACCGGGATCGAGAAACTGGACTGAACATAGCGGACCATTTCCTCGAGCGGGGTGCCGGCAAAAAAGATCTTATCGACACCGCGTTGATACATTAAGTCGGCATCGGCCTTGGTAATCGTGGCCCCGCCACCACCGAACACCCGGATATGTCCGCAGTCTCGCCCTTGCAGTAACGATAAGACCTCCGAAAAAAACTCGACATGCCCACCGTTATAACTCGAGATGCCGATCGCCCGCACATCTTCCTGGATAGCGGCGCGCACGATGTCGTGCGCCGAGCGATGAAAGCCCAGATAGATGACTTCAATCCCGTAACGGATCAGGTCGAGGTTGATGGTATTGATCGCGCTATCGTGTCCGTCACAGATCGGGACGGCAGTTAGGATCCGGATGGGCACCATAGGGGAAACTCGCCTTAGGCTCGTTTTATGACAAATGGCAAATGGCAGACCACAGATTGTGTCATCCGGCGTGCGAGGGTTTAGAGTAGCGCCAACGCTCGTCCCGGGCTCAGCTCCGTAGGAGCGAAATCCTTATAGTTCGGCAAGCCGGTGGTCGGGATTGAACCGACGACCCGCGCATTACGAATGCTGCGTTCTTACAGGTAGATCAGACAATACTTGAAACTTACTTGAAACTTTTGCCTATTTTGGTGCATACTAACAGGCGTGAAGAATGCCAAGCGCCGCAAACGTGTTAAGAGACGCGGCAAAGATTATTTCGAGCCCCGCAAGACCTATGTTAACGGCGAGCTTTATTGGCAAGTTCATCTCCCGCCTGAGTACAAAACGGTAGATGGAAAGAGGATTCGAATCCAAAAGAGAAAGACCTACAAGGACCACCAAGAAGCGGAGACGGCATCCGAGCAAGCCCGGATTCAGGCTAAGAATGATGGAGTCAAATCATTCGCAATTCCGGATCACGTTCGTAGGGACGCCATGGCGGCCGCTAAAGAATTGGCTCCGTTCAGCGTCTCGATCCTTGACGCCGCCAAGTTTTACGCTCGCCATCTGCGTCAGCAATCCGCCAGCGAAAAGGTATCCGTTGCCGTGAAAGAATTCCTGGCGGCCAGAGAAAAGGATGAGCTCAGTCAGCGCTATCTAAAAGACCTCAAGATTCGCCTTAACCGGTTCAGTCAGAGCTTCGGTGAGCGAATGTTGGCCAGCGTGTCACCCGGCCAGATCAACGAATGGCTGAGAGCTTTCAAGGCTTTCCATCGCAACACGTTCCGGGCTCAACTCTCGGTTTTATTCAGCTACGCAGTCGAACGCGGGTGGTGCCTCGCTAATCCGGTCGTCAAGGTGAAGAAGGTTAAAGCGATCCCGCCGATCAGGATCCTCACCCCGGAACAGTTCGCCAAGGTGCTCGAATCGGCTAGCGATGAGACGCTCCCCTATTGGCTCATTGGCGGTTTCGCGGGCTTGCGGCGGGCCGAGATTGAGCGCCTCGAATGGAAAGATATCCGCTTTGATTCCGGTCTCGTTGAGGTTCCGGCCTTAAAGGCTAAGACGGCCAGCCGGCGCTTTGTGAAAGTCCAGCCTAATCTTGCGGCCTGGCTTGAGCCTTACAACGCCCGGACCGGAAAAATCTGCCCTCCGAACCTGCGAAAGTTGCTCGAGACCGACCGAATCAATGCCGGCTGGTGGACCGCGCGAGAGGGAGC
>JAFAZK010000061.1 GCA_019239825.1 Verrucomicrobiota bacterium
AGCACCATTTTGACTGACAGTGAAGCGGACTTTGTTTGGGGGGGTTCCGTAGCGATGGAGGCATGACCTACCAAAGATCACACGGAATTTCCAGCCTTAGGTACTTAGGCCGTAGCTCGAGTTTTAGCGTCTACTCGCGGGCGCCCATACGGAGCCCACTCCCACCACGCAGCTCATCCCCTAAGTCGACCATCGCCACGACATCGACACTTCCCTACCATTATAGACGGAACCCGATTGGCCAATCCTGTTCGCGAGACAAATTGTGACGAAACAGATGGTACCAGAAACGGCGAGACACCTGGGCGTGAGCCGAAGGACGTCTCGCGGCTCGGCTCCCGAAGGCATCTTGCGCAAATTCAATGAAACTCCGAGGATGGTGCCCGGTAACATTTTCGATGTCAGAGCTGATCGAACTGACATGAGCAGCCCGCCCTTCTTGAATCCTGGTGTACAGCTCGCTCAAGGCATCAATGTGCCAATCAGGTAGCTCCTTTGCCGTAAGTGCTGACCGAAAGATCGATGCATCAGGTGAAACAAACCGGATCCGTTTGCCAATTGTCTGCCCAAGCAAATTGCTGATGCGCTCGCCACCAATCGCTTCCCGGCCGGTCAAGGTGAGAGCTTGATCGTCAAAATCTCCGCTCGCCACGGCAACCGCAACGTCCGCGATGTCGCGAATATCGACATAGCTGATCGAGTGGCTTGCTATCGGCTCTGCGTAAACACCCGCTTCGATCGAAGCCCTCTGGAGGAGCGCGTTCTGCATGAAAAAGTTAGCGCGCAAGATCACATGCGGGATGTCCGATGCACGCAAAATATCCTCGATATCGGCGTGCCAGCGGGCAAAGGCCGAGATCGGGCAAACGAACTCTGCGCCGATCACCGACAACTTGATGATTCGCCGGACACCAGCTTGCCTTGCGGCGTCGATCAGACCGACTTCGCGTTTTACCTGGTTGGGATGGCTTGGTGTGATCAAGCCCAGCGTATCGATTCCCTCTAGTGCCGGTTGGTGGGTTGAGGCATCGTCCAGCTCGAGGCGGGCATACTCTGATCCAGGGCGCTTGGGTAATCGCTCCGGAAAACGGACGAGGTTTCGAACGGTGAACCCCGCAGCGATGAAGGCGTCGGTCCAAGCAGCTGCATTTTGTCCGTTGGACCCGATGATGGCGACATTCGTGTTCATTCTAGTCGTTCCTTTGGTTTCGAGTATTGGGTAGCCGAGCCAAACAGCCGGTTCGGCGCGTCGCAGGTCCAGTAAACCACCCCGGTGACAGCGTTATGTCAGGAGGGTTCTCCGGGAATGTGATAAGTGAAAAGTGATTGGTGAAAAGTGATTGGTGGTCACTCCGCGAGATCAAGGAAGAGCTCATCCAGCAAAGGCTCTTGTCTAGGAGGTCCTTGTGAAGCTTTGTCCCAAAGGGACTAAAGGACTTAGCCAGGGTTTTAACCCCTGGGGCCGAGTAAAGAAAACGTGCCGCCCTGAAGGGGCGGTAGAATCGGCACACAGTTTTCAGGCTGATCCAACTAAAGGGTAATCACAAATATCTTCCGCCCCGTTGGCGCGGTCTGGTTTTTGGGATCGGTCTCCTAGCATGTCCGGGCACAAACAAAGGCGTATTCGCAGACACCGAATCCCTGGATCGTTCGAAAAATGCTCGGTCCAGCAAGCCAGTCGAGCAAGAGGACGACGTGGCCCCGCGAACCACGGCTCGGCGCGACCTTTGGTGTATAGACCTTCTTTTGGCGGCAGGCGACTAATTCCTCCGCGGCCAGACCCAGGACGTTCGAGAGCCTCGCCCTACCAGACGTGGGCTCGCGCCTTACGCTCGACTCAGTTCCGGAACCAGCTCTACATCCTCCACAAAAGGAGTCGGCAGAGGTAGCACCACTGGCTTCTTCAGCGGAATGAAAGGGGCAAGGTCGAGAATTGCGTCGTGGAATTGGATGAGCGTGCTTCTGTGTCCCACGCTAACCACGGTCGGTTGCCAGGGAGCAGACCTCAACAAGCCGTAAAGGCGCGCTTCGCCGGCCTCATCAAGTCCTGAAGTTGCTTCGTCCAGGAACAGCAACGCCGGTTCCGCCAACAATACTCGAGCAAATGCTAGCCGTTGTTGTTCTCCGAGTGACATCCGCTGGCCCCAATTATCAACCACATCGAGTTGGGATGCGTAAGATCCCAGGCCCACTTCGCCGAGAGCCGCCCCAAGCTCGGCTGCGGTAAAGCTTTTGCCGTCTGTCGAAGGGTAACTCAAAGCGTTCGCCAACGTGCCTTGAGGCAGATACGGTCTTTGCGGGACCAGCAACATTCGACCTTCGCCGATACGAATGTTACCGCGGCCAAATGGCCAGATTCCGGCAATGGCCCGCAGCAACGTGCTTTTACCTGTTCCGGTAGGGCCTGAAATGAGCAGCGCTGAGCCCTTGGGCGGATGGCACGAAACACCTCTTAAAAGCGCGCTCCCGTCCGGAAGATCAAGATCTAGATCTTCAACCGACACACTGACGCCGCTCCGCCTGATAGCGATGCGATGATCCGTTTCCGCCGCTTCACGAAGTTCCTGCAGTTTCCGGTCAAATCCGGCTAACCGTTCCGTAACCGCCAACCAGGCAACGATATCTGAATACGCGGTAATGACATAGGAAAGTCGATCGCTTACGTAGATGAACGCGTTAACCACCTGCATCAAGCCGCCCAGCGGCATCTGTTTGGCAAAATACCGCGGAGAGACAACTAGAAACGGAAAGACCAGCGCAATTTGCCCGTAGCTGGACGTAAATGATCCCAGCCGCATTTGCCGCTTCATAATCTTACGAAAATTATCGGCTACGCTGTGAAACCGTTCCCTAAACACGCCGAACTCGACCTTTTCACCGCCGTATGAGGCAACGCTTTCCGCATTCTCTCTGACCCGGACTAAGCTGAAGCGGAAATCGCCCTCAAACTGCTGCTTCCGAAAATTCAACGGCACCAGAGCACGACCAACTCTTGTAGTGATCCAGGTGGCTAATCCCGCATAGAGCAGAGCGGCCCAAACCAGATAGCCAGGGATATAGACGGTTCCAAATTTTCCTAAAGGAATGGCGGCCGGTCCGGACAGTCCCCAAAGAATGAACAGGAACGATCCCATCCCAACGATCGACGTAAACAGATTTATACCCAACGTACACGCTTGGGTGGTGAACAATTGGATATCCTCAGAGATACGTTGATCGGGATTGTCGATCTCGCCTTTTAGCTGCAGTTGATAATACGCCTGATTGGTGAGCCATGCGTTGACGTACTTCTCGGTTAGCCAACGCCGCCACCGGATCTGGAGCATCTGATTAAAGTAGAGTGCAGTAACCGTCAGGGTCACCCCGGAACTGGCGATCAAGAAGAACCATCCGAGCTGGCGCAGTAACTCGCCGCTGTCAAAAATCTGGAGCGCGTTGTAGAAACCGCGGTTCCATCCGTTCATTTCGATGCCAACATAGACGTTGCCGAGGTTGATTGCTACGACCAGACCCAGAAGCCCCCAAGCCGACCATTTTTCCTCAGACGTCCAATAGACTCTCGCGATTCGCCAGGCCTCGTGCAACAGGCTTCGCTTCGCCTGTGCCATCAAGAGTAACTCCTTTTAGAGTTTACAACCCGGAGCGCCCACTCTTTTAAGATAATACAACCGTACAAAACTGGCGTCTTTCTGTTCGTTTTGAACTATCGAGTCCCGATTGTACTGCCAGTCGAGACTTTTTTCGACACAAATCTGCAAATCCGGGACGTCAGCCGGCCTGAAAAACCAAAATACTAGAATCTCCAAGGTTAGGCTTAAATATGGGACACCAACAAGTTACGCCGCATGCCGATACACGCAGAACGATTGAGAAATTTTTTCTTATTCCGAAGAAAATTCGTTCTAAAATTGACCCAGTGGTCAAAATTGGTTTTCCGCCGTATCGGCGTTTCCACACTATTGACCGTAGCCCTTCTTCTTAGCATGCTTTGGGCCCGTGCACTCGGTTCAGCTCGTCGTCGCCTTGTTGGTTGTCCTGGTGGCATTGGTCGCACTAGCTATCCGGCTGAACATCTCTTATCCGATCGTGTTGGTGCTGGGAGGTCTCCTTCTGGCCATTCCGCCGAGACTACCGATCATTCATTTGGAACCCGACATCGTGTTCCTTGTCTTTCTGCCGCCCCTCCTCTTCTCGGATGCAGTGAATTCGAGCTGGCGCGATTTTCGCGAAAACTGGCGCCCGATCTTTCTTCTTTCGGTCGGACTAGTCCTTGCCACGACTTTTTCCGTAATGCTGGTCGCGCATCTGCTTCTTGACATGGCCTGGGGTCCGGCGTTCGTGCTTGGAGCCGTTCTTGGGCCGACCGATACCGTCGCAGTCGGCGCCATCCTGGAACGATTTCCCATTCCGCGCCGATTAAACGCGATTTTGCGTGGTGAAAGTCTGGTGAATGACGCATCGGCCTTGGTTCTCTTCGAAGCGGCAATCCATACCACTCAGCAGAAAAGCTACGTCGCGGGCACGATTATCAGCCACTTTTGCCTGGCCGTCGCCGGAGGCGTTGTCATCGGAGGAGTGATCGGTTGGTTGGCCGTACAACTGCGCCGGCACACGACCGACCCGCTCCTGTGTAACACGATCTCTTTACTGGCAGCTTTTGCCGCTTATCAACCCGCCGCAGCCCTCCATGTCTCCGGCGTATTGGCTGTGGTAACTGCCGGCCTTTATCTTGGTTGGAATGACCCGCGGACCAGTACTCCGCGCGCCCGCCTCCAAGCGGCCGGTTCTTGGGAAATGCTGACGTTCTTGTTGAACGGCGTTCTTTTTATACTGATCGGACTCCAACTACGTACGGTGGGCGAGCCGTTGTGGTCTCAAAATCCCTGGTTACTGCTGGGAGGCGCCATCGCGGTCAGCGTCACCGTGATCTGTGCACGGATTGCCTGGGTCTTTGTGTCAACCAACTGGCCATGGATTCCTGGCCGGAACAAGCCATCGCCGAATCGCAGCCAGACCAAGCCGCAAGCAATTTTGCTTTCTTGGGTTGGGATCCGAGGCGGCATCTCCTTGGCGGCAGCTCTGGCCATTCCTCCAACGCTGGCCGACGGCTCGCCGTTTCCCCAACGCGCGGAAGTGATCATTTTTACGTTCGCCGTTATTCTGGTGACTTTGGTAGCTCAAGGGCTAACTCTTCCTAAGCTTCTTAGCTGGTTACAGTTCGGACCTGAGCCCAGTACGGAGTCCGACGAGGTAAAAGCACGTTTGGCCATGGCTACCACCGCCGTTCACTACCTTACATCGCTCGAAGAACCGGATGCAGCCAAAGGTAAAGCCATCGCGCATCTTTATGACGTGTATGGACAGGAAATGGAGACTCCTGGTCCGGCGGCGGAACCAGCGGATCATTCTCAGACCCAATTCCTAGGCAGCGTAGTTTCCTTAGAATTGGCCATCGTGAAACAGCAGCGGGCCAGGTTGATCGAGCTCCGCGATAAAGGCGAAATCACCGATGATGTTCTTCGGCGTTACCAATCCATCTTAGATCTCAAGGAATCACAATTAGACCAGACCCGTAGTTCCTGGAAGGTGTGAGCGGGAAGGAGCTAGGAATTAGAATCTAGGAGCCAGCAATAGCTCCGTAGGAGCGTAATCTTTGTAGCCACCAGATAAAATCGCGACCAGCTCCGTAGGAGCGTAATCTATAATTCGAGGCTAACGACGCACAGGTACCGCCGCGATATGCCGCTCCTACGGAGCTCACCGTTTCTTGTCGATGGCGATAGCTGTAAATATTTGGCTCCTACGGAGCCAGCACCTCGGCGCTTGATCCTTCGAGGCGCCTGCCGTTTACTCAGGGCAGGCCAATAACCTTCGACCCGCCCGATGCTTGCTCGAGGCCCGGGCCAACGCAAATCACTGCTTACTGCTTACCGCTTACTAAACACTAGCTTCTCAGCACTGGCGTTTTCACGAAATCCGGCCGCAGCCAAGGCCCGTCCCGTCCCGCCAAATCCGCTCATCAGTTTCCAGATGAGGCCGCTCCGGTAATTCTCAATCGCTAACAGGACCATACCGAGATCGATGCCGATCACATCTGGCGAATGCCAATTCCGGTCGACATTGAAAGCGTTCGTGAAGCCGTACTTGCCCCAAAGAGCGCCACTATCTTTCTCATACATCGCCTGGGCTATTGAAAGAGCCAGGTCCGGGGTGAAGGTTACCGAGGCGATGGCTCCGGTCGGCGAAACTGTCCCATCCTCCGGATCTCCGGCCACGCCATACGGCTTATATCCGTCGGGACCATCGCTGGCGTTCAGCCCCCAGAATCCTTCCGCGTAAGTTTTCCGTTTCTTGGCCCGGTACTGGCAAAATCGACGACTGATCTTCATTGCGTTAGTAGAAGAAAGCCAGTAGTCGAACCCCAATCGATCTCGCTGGTTACGCAGGTTAAAATAGCCGTAGGGCATCTGATGAATAAAAATCGGTCCAGCTCGCAGCCATTCGAATCCGGAATACTTTTCTAAAGGTCGCTCGAACGCCCCCCAGCAAGCGTCCGGTAAGGGCTTTTCGGGGGCGCCCAGGCCCAAGAGATAGAGCATTACCGCCTCGCTATAGTCCCACCAATTGTTTGTGATGAACCCGGATTCGAGTCTGGTACCCTGAGACACCATTTGCTTGTCGGGCTGGGTACCATCGTTGGTTAGGACCCACCACCAGTCCAATCGCCGATACAATTGATCGCTCAGGGCGGCTATCTCCGGCGCACGAGCAGCAAAATATTGGCCGGCCGCCAAAGCGCCGGCCACCAGTAAAACGGAATCGATGGTGGAGAATTCGCTCTGCCAAACTCGCTCACCGGTATGCTTATCTACGAAGTGCACAATCCAGCCGTGCTGATGCGCTAGCGTTAAAGCAAACTCGAGCGTGACTCGCGCCCGGCTAGCGGCTTGATCATGGTCGATCCAACCGCGTTCGACCCCAATGGGCAATGCGGCCAGGCCATAACCAGTGGCTGCTATGGATGCCACCGAGTAATCATCGGGTCCAAAATTGCCAGCCCGATCATTAACCAACCCCGTATTCGGATCCGCTTGCTCCCAAAAAAAGCGGAAAGCGCGATGCTCAATTTCGTCTAACAGGTCCATATCTTAGAAGCGTTCGGCGTTTGGCGTTCGGCGTTTGGCGTTTGGCGTTCGGCGTTTGGCGTTTGGCGTTCGGCGTTCGGCGTTCGGCGTTCGGCGTTTATCGTCTCGTGGCCACTGGTTGATGGGGCTTGAATTCGGCGAGATCAATGAATTGTGAGTGAAGCTTACGATCCATCTCGCCGTGACCAACGCTCACGATTGTCGGTTGCCACGAGGCGTCCCGCAGGAGGCCGAACATGCGTTTCTTGGCGTTGTCGTCCAGTGCCGATGAGGCCTCATCCAGAAAGATCAGCGCTGGTTTCGATAACAATATTCGCGCAAATGCTAAGCCTTGCTGTTCTCCCAACGACAAACGTTCGGACCAACTGTCGACCTTGTTTAATTCGCCAACCAATCGATCGAGCCCAACCTGCTCGAGAACCTGAGGAAGCCCAACCGGAACGCTAACCTTCTGATCTCGCGGGTAGAGCACAGCATCGGCAAGAGTCCCCAGCGGCAGATACGGCCTCTGCGGGACGAAAGCGATTGGGCCCTTGGTTAACCTGATCTTACCGCTGCCAAAGGGCCAGATACCGGCGATCGCTCGCAAGAGAGTGGTTTTACCGGAACCGGACGGCCCTACGATCAGCAATGCGCCTCCGCGTTCAACCGTGAATGAAACACCTCGCAAAAGCGGTGTGCCATCCGGTAAGTCCAGATCAAGGTGATCGACCGCAACTCCTCCGGCGCCCTTCCGCCGAATAGAGATGGACTGCGGCGCTTTTACCGCATCGTGGATGCAAGCCAGCCTCTGGTCGAACTCGCCTAAGCGCTGGGTCACCGCCTCCCAGGTGGCGATGTCATTGTAAGAATTGATAATGAATGAAAGAGCGTTCTGCACGTAGGAAAACGCGTTGACCGCCTGGAACAAACCGCCCAACAAGATCTGCCGCGAGAAGTAACGGGGCGAAACCACGATCACTGGGAAAATCAGACCGACCTGAGCATAAGCCTGCGTGAAGGTACTAAGCCGGACTTGCTGTCTCATGATTTGCCGAAAATTGGCAAATACAGCCCGAAAACGTTCATCGAACAAAGCCAATTCGACCGGTTCGCCCCCGTATAACGCAACGCTCTCCGCGTTCTGGCGAAGGTGCACCAAGCTGAATCTGAAATCCGCTTCGAAACGTTGGCGAGCGGAGTTCAAGGCAACCAAAGGACGCCCAATCGTAACCGCCAGCCAAGTGCCAAACCCTGCATAGATCAGCGCCGCCCAAACCAAGTAACCGGGAAGCGGGAAAGTGCCTAACGGACCAAGAGGAATGTTAGCTGTACCAGAGAGTCCCCACAGAATCGTCAGAAATGAGAGCAAGGAAACAAACGATGAAATTAACCCGACCGAGAGCGTCAAGACGTAACCGGTAAATTGATTCAGATCTTCGGCGATTCGTTGGTCTGGGTTATCCGCATCAGTGCCAAGCTGTAATTTATAGTAAGCGCGATCCGCCAGCCACGCAGACAGATGCCGCAAGGTCAGCCATCTGCGCCAACGGATTTGCAACCATTGATTCAGGTAGAGCGCAGAAACGGAGCAGGCCACTGCGCAACTTACGAGAATCCCGAAGATACCAATCTGGCGGAAAAGCTCGGGTGCATCGAAGGCCTGCAAAGCGTTGTAGAATGCCCGATTCCACTCGTTGATACGAACTCCCACATAAACATTGCCTAAGTTCAAAAGAACCACGCTCGAAATGAGACCCCACGCGGTGTACTTTTCTTCAGAGGTCCAATAGCGCCCCGCCAAACGCCAAGCGGTACGAGTGATGATTCTTCTAGGGGTCTCCATCGATAAACTCTCGTGATAACCAGCTGTGTTCTGCAAGGGAACAATTATTCCGTAAAATTTGACGGCAGGGATGAGCTCCTGCTCATCCGGGGGAGCTCACATTTGGTAGGACCCTGTGGTTGGAGGGGAGCCGCTTTGGCGCGTGCCTAAAGACGCCGTTCGATTCACCCCAGCGCAGATGCGGCCTAAGAATTTGTTAAACAGGCGGCTCCCGGAAACGTCTGCTGATGTTGCAGCAGCATAAACTTGGGCCGATCGAAGATGCGGCGCCACAATGACAATTGAGGCCAGGTGACGTTCGCGGGAGCCGCCTGTTCAACACGACCCTTAGCCTCGCCAGCGCTGTCAGGCAAAGTCGCCAGGTCTCTATGCCACGCGCCAAAGCGGCTCCCCTCCAGGTTATGGGGCGGGCAGAAGACTCTCAACCACATGATCGGGGGCTCATCCCTACTGCCTGAACTGGCTCCCGTGATGGCTGTCCGGCAAATACGGCCCCCGTTGGAACAGCTTCTCGCGTAACGTGCCGGATCGGTATTCGTTCTTATAAACTCCCCTTTTCTGCAGCTCCGGAATCAGCAGCTCAATAATATCCTCATAGGTTTCCGGCATAACCGCATAGACAAAATTAAACCCATCGACATCCGTTTCTTCGCTCCATTCCTGAAGACGGTCGGCCACCGTTGTGGGAGATCCGGCCACCACGGGGCCCCGTCCGCCTAACCCGACCCATTGAGCAATCTCTTTGATCTTCCAGCGGCGGTCCGGATCCGCAATTGTGAAGGACTCCAACGCAGATTGGTTGGCATTCGTTTTCTTAGCTTGCAGCTCATCCTCCGGGCCATAAGCGCCCAGATCGACACCAGTCCAGCCGGACATCAAAGCCAAAGCACCCTGGAAATCGACATAGGAATAGTATTCCTCGAGCTTCGCCACAGCTTCAGCATCCGTGGGAGCTACAACCACAGTGAACATTGCGAATATCAGGATATTCTCTCGGCCAAGTTCCGCCACTCGTTCGCGGAGATCCCGGACATAGCCTTTCACAATTGTTGCCGTTGGAGCGGACACGAAGATGCATTCCGCATGTCTGGCTGCGAAATCTTTGCCTCTTCTGGAAGCGCCGGCCTGGTAAAGCACCGGAGTTCGCTGAGGTGAGGGTTCACTAAGATTGAACCCAGGTACCTTGAAATATTTTCCCGAATGATTGATACCACGGACCTTCGCAGGATCGGCAAACACGCCCTTCTTTCGGTCGCGTTGAACGGCGTTTGCTGCCCAACTCTGTTCCCAAAGTTTATAACAGACGTCCATATATTCGTCTGCCAGGTCATAGCGATCGTCGTGCTGCGTCTGTTCATCGAACCCAAAATTCTTGGCGGCGCTATTCAGATAGCCGGAAACGATATTCCATCCGAAGCGGCCCTTAGTGAGATGATCCAGGGTCGATGCCCGGCGAGCGAATGGATAGGGATGCTCATAAGTGAGCGCACAAGTCACACCGAAGCCGAGATGTTGTGTGACACTCGCCATAGCGGATACTAACATCAGCGGATCGTTCACCGGGATTTGGACGCCGCTGTGAATGGCAGCATCCGGACGGCTCTGATAAACGTCGTAAGGGCCAAGGACGTCGGCCAAAAAAAGACCGTCGAACTTACCCCGCTCAAGCAGCCGAGCCAGTTCCGTCCAATACTCCAGATCGATATAACGTTCAGACCGGTCTCGCGGATGGCGCCACAACCCGGGGGCCATGTGCCCAACACAATTCATGGCGAACGCATTGAACCGTATTTCCTTACTCATATCCAAGCATGGCGCGGCGGGGGAACACCATTCAGATAATAGTTCCCCAGCGCATAGTATTTCCAACGCACCGGATCGTGCAGCGTGTGCACCCGAGCATTACGCCAGTGCCGATCTAACCCGTATTTATCCAGAGTCGATTGGGTGCCGGCCAGTTCAAACAATTTATTGGTTGCCTGAATCGAGATCTCCGTGGCCGCGATTTTGGCCTCAGCCACCGCCAACGCAGCCGCGGTTACGGTCTCTTCGTCCAACACGGCGGCAGCGCGATCGACTTTAAGCGCGGATCTTTCCATGAGGGCTTCGGCCGCATGGAGTTGATACTGCAATTTCCCTAGCTCCTGGATGGTGAGCGGATCGTCGCTGGCTCGTTCAACATTGGCGTCGATCCAGGGTCGGGACCGATTCTTTACGAATTCGACCGTATCCGCAATGGCTGCTCTGGCAATGCCGACATCAATGGCCACGTGGATAATCTGCGAAAACGGACCCCGGGTGGTCGGCCGTTGATAGGCCTCGTATGACGGTAGGATCTGGTCTGGGCTAACCCGAACCTCTTTCAAAACCACGGTTCCGCTGGCGGTGGTCCTTTGCCCAAATGCGGACCAATCGTCGATAACCGTTAATCCTTCACTATGCCGGTTAACAATGGCCAGCACGCGCTTACCCTCCGCATTGGTCACCCGTACTGGCACCCAATGAGCAAAGAGCGCACCCGTACAATAGAACTTCTCCCCGCTCAGGCGATAACCATCCCCATCTGGCACCAACCGGGTTTGGTTTGCGATCACGTTTTTGCCCGAACGCTCGACGGCCGCGTTACCCAGGCGTTCTCCTTTCAAAATGCGGTCAAAGAAAAACTTCTTTTGAGCTTCAGTCCCAATCAAACGTATCTCTTCGACGTTAGCGTAGTGGTTCTGCGGAATTTGGCCGATGGAGGCATCGGCCTCAGAAACAATCGCGACCACTTCTGTAAATGTAGTCGTGGAGACTCCGGGTCCGCCATACTCCTTGGGCACGGTAATTCCCCAGAGACCCGTTTGCGAAAAAGATTCTATTTCGTCAACGGGCAGGCGTCGCTCCCTGTCGCGTACCGCCGATTCATCTCGAATCTGTTTTGCAAATAGTCGAGCCGCTTCCAATGCTTGCTCGTCACTCTTAATCCGCTGCGCTTCTGCCATATCAAAATTGGGGATGCTTTTGGGACTTGATCAATTACCAACACTTCCGGGCAACTTATAACCTAGAAACTTATAACTCTCTGACCTTAGACAAGAATCAACAATGCCGCACCAAACAGGGCGGTTCCCAGTAAAAAACTCATGACCGTAAATCCCATTACTCGCCTGATGCTGATTCCAGCCACCGCCACTACCGGCAGCGCCCAGAATGGTTGAATCATGTCGGCTACCTGTTCGCCATACGCAACGCCCATGGCAGTA
Organism: Verrucomicrobiota bacterium; assembly: GCA_019239825.1. GTDB lineage: Bacteria > Verrucomicrobiota > Verrucomicrobiia > Chthoniobacterales > JAFAMB01 > JAFAVN01. The sequence goes on from JAFAZK010000061.1 coordinate 12,216, forward strand.
GCAGCCTGTGAGGCGTGCAGTCCTACGGCCGCAGGTACGGCAAAAGGACCCTGTACCGCCCAGTGACCACCGGCACTTGGTACAAACAAACTAATAAAGAGTGAGGCCACATAATTGCAGAACGGTAGCGTGTGTGCGTCGGCAAACTGGATAAATGCTTTGGCAACAACATCCGCCAAGCCGGTGCTGATCAAGATTCCCATGATTCCTCCGTAGAGAGGATATTGGAGAATCAAAGGACCGGTAACTCGCGCAGCCCGGTTAACCGCCTGGATATAGGCGATGGGCCGCCAATGTAAGAGCAGGCCGGCTATCAGAAAAAGAAAGATCACCGAGTTGAGGTCCAAGAAAAAACCGGACTGTCGCCAAATACAACCCAACGCGATAATCCCGGCAATCACCATCACCAGGTTAAGCACGCAGCTTTGTTCAAGGCGCCTGGCTAGTGTCACCGGCTCGCCAGACGAAGCCTCCCGTAGTCTCGACGACGGGGCGAAGTCTGGGCCCTCAGGCTCCTGATCCTTTTCCGGGTCGTCGCTTGGATTCAGGACAGCGATCTGGACCTCGGAATCAGTCGGTTTGATTGCACAGAAAAGAACGGGCAACGCAATTAACAAGAGGACCGCGGGAAGCAGATTCAGCGGGGTAAGGAGCGTCGCGCTTAGGGGCAACACCTTTCCGGTGACTTTCTCGACAATGTTTAGGTTTGAGCCGGGTGTCGCCAGCGACAAGGCAATCGAACTGGAAAAACCGCTCGAAAAGATCATCCACCCGGAGTAGGCGCCGCCGACCAACCAACCGAAGTCGATACGGATTCGTTGGGCAATCTCCTTTGCTATCAAACCGGCTACGACCAACCCAAAACCCCAGTTTAGAAAAGAGGCGAAATAGACCGTAACAATCGTGAGTACAATGGCTCGGTTTGGTGTGGTCCCAAGCGAGGCAAGTCGTCTGAGCACCGTGCGAACTGGCGCAGAGGTGGACAGCGCAAAGCCGGTGACCAGGATCAGCAAAACCTGGAACGCAAACGCCAATATGCTGAACAGACCGTTATACCATCCGGTAAAGATCGTCGTCGCCGATCCCTTTGGGGCGAACAGGGCTGCTAAAATGGCCGTCAGGACGGTCAACCCTACCGCTAATACATAGGGGTCCGGTGTGTACCGCTCAAACACGCGAACGAAGAAAGCGGTGAGGCGGCGAATGAAAGAGTGCCGGACAAGCGTTTGGGCAGCAGGCGACCGATCCGCAGATATCTCTACTTGCACAGTAGGCTTTAGAATTGATTGAAGAATTCGTCAACGGTCAAAGATGGGGAACCCATCGAAGCGCGCCGATCCGAAACCACCGATCGGTAGGGCGAAAAACTCGACGCGGACAAGCTGCGGTTCTGTTGCTGGTGTCTCCGCGCCGAGTTTTTCGCCCTACCGGGCTTCATCCGCCCGAATCACTTCCCGTCACTCGTCGCTTCCGGCTCTGGGATTGGCGTGTAATGCCCTCTAAATATAAACACCAGGGGATAGATCATCGAGACTACGGCCTCCACGATCGTCAGAGTCCCGAAGTTCCCGGTTTCTGAGCTGCCCTGCGCGGATAGCATCAAAGCAATCGCTCGCATTCCGGCAACAAAACTGACGGTATAAAGCAACAACATGATGCGCGTGGGTGCTTTGAAGAAGCAGTAAATCGCTCCCGCAAAGGCCAGGAATCCCGCCACCGGAACAAGCTTGCGCGTGCTGAACCAGAGACTGAACCCAGCCAGCTCCTTACCCGCGATCGTTAAATCAACCGCAGCCACCACCAGAACGACCACCAAGATCACAATCCGCACCCATCTGTCGTTGATCGATGGCATATGCCTAAGACGAAAACTAATCAGCACCACCGCTACTAATTGGACGATACTCACCGCGATGGCTTCGAACTCGGATGCTTCCGAAAAAAGGTTAACCCACAGCCAAAGTTGGCAAGCGATCGCCAAAAAAAAGCGTTGGCCGATTCCGAGTGTTCTTGCGGGGGCATCCATTGTTTCTGAGAGGTGAGAAGTGATTGGTGAGACGTGAGAGGTGGTCGCTTCGCGCGTCTAATCACTTCTCACCGATCACGTCTCACTTCTCACAGCTTTAGTTCTGCGGTGAAACTCAGGCTATTTCGCGCTTAGAACAAGCTTTAAGAGGCCAGGAAACCGTTTGTTTAACTCGGTTTCGCGAATTGAAGTCATGCATTTCGTGCCTTCGGTGCGGGTGTAGATGAGGCCCGCAGCACGCAAAACATCGAAGTGATGCGAGCGAGTCGCCTTAGAGACGTCAAGCTCGATCTCGTTACACGCCAGCTCTCCTCGTTCGGCGAGTGCCCGCAAAATCGCAATTCGGCACGGATCAGAAAGCGCCTGCATCACGTCAGCCAAAGCGACTTCTCTGAGTACCGGATGCGAATAGCACTTCATCGAGCAACCAGGATATCATTTCCGCAGTAGTTAGACAATCGTCTTACTACGAACTTACGGCGACCCGCATGGTTAGGGATCGCTGCTTACGCCCATCAACGGAAGAACAAATGCAAGAGCTCCTGCCCCGAAGGGGCAATAGGACTAAGCCAGGGGTTTTAACCCCTGGTTTATGTATGTTAATCACGACGTGCCCTGAAAGTGGCACAAGACCGGCCTGGTATGATGTAGTTTGTAAGTTAACACCCATGGAGCCACTCTTCTGGCGCCACTTTCAGGGCGCATCGTACCGTGCGGTCAACCAGGGGTTAAAATCCCTGGCTTAGTCCTGTTGCCCCTTCGGGGCAGAGGCCTCACGGCTCGTTCATGAACGCCTCGCGAGCGAGGCAGCGTTCCACGGTTTGGGCCATATTTGACATTCAAACGACCAGCCCGAATAGTTCGATACACATCGAACATAATTTGTTCAATATAGAGGACATTGCTAGGGAACTTTCAATTATGCCGACACTACAAGATCCAATTCGCATCGGGGACTGGGAACTACCCAATCGCGTCATTATGGCGCCTCTCACCCGCTGTCGATCCAGCGAGGGACGAGTACCAAATGATCTGATGCGCCAATACTATCAACAACGGTCGAGTGCCGGCCTGATTATTTCCGAAGCGACCTCCATCTCGCCCATGGGCGTTGGTTATCCGAATACTCCGGGTATTTGGTCGCAGGATCAGATTACGGGCTGGAAGCGCGTAACGGACGGCATCCACAACGCCGGTGGGCGAATTCTTCTACAGTTGTGGCACGTCGGTCGCGTGTCTGACCCGATTTATCTCAACGGCGCACTCCCTGTCGCGCCCAGTGCGATTGCGCCGGACGGACACGTTAGCTTGGTTAGACCCGAAAAACCGTTCGTAACTCCAAGAGCGCTCAACCTTGAAGAAATCCCCGGGATCGTTGAAGAGTACCGCCGAGGAGCTGCGAATGCATTAGCAGCCGGTTTCGACGGAGTCGAGATTCATGGAGCCAACGGCTATCTGCTCGATCAGTTTCTTCAAGATATCAGCAATCACCGCACCGATGAGTACGGCGGATCGATTGAAAATCGTGCGCGGCTGATGCTGGAGGCGGTCGATGCTGCCATCTCGGTCTGGGGAGCCAGCCGGGTCGGTCTTCATCTTGCACCGCGCGGGCGCTCGCATTCGATGGGGGATTCCAACAAACCGGCGACCTTCGGATATGTCGCTCGCGAAGTTGGAAAACGAGGGATCGCTTTTATCTGTGTCCGCGAAACGCTGGAAGAACCACGGGTGGGACCGGAACTGAAGCGGATTTTTGGCGGCCCGTATATTGCCAACGATCTCTTCACGAAAGAGACCGGAGAGAAAATCGTGGAGGACGGTGAGGCAGACGCGGTCGCTTACGGCAGGTTGTTCATTTCCAATCCGGACCTTCCGCGACGCCTGGCCTTGAACGCGCCGCTCAACGAGCCGATTCCGGAGACGTTCTATTCGTCAGACGCAGGTCCAACAGGCTATACGGACTATCCGGCGTTAGATCTAGAAAAAGAAGCCGCGTAAGGCTGGTACCACACAGGGAGCGCCGGCCTTCCCGCGGTCGCGGGACGAGGCCGAATGGGGGTCGCCACGCTGGAGGGGAGCCGCTTTTGAAGGTTGCTCGTAACCTGAGCTGAATCGCGCAAACAATCGTTGTATTTTGAGACGTTATCTAGCAGGCGGCTCCCGGAAACGTCTCACGATGCGGTTCGGCTTATCGGGTTGCATTGGTGGGAAACGAAATGAATCGCAGTAGGTTGTAGAGACGTCTGGAAACGTTCACGGGAGCCGCCTGCTCGCACACGCCCACCTGGCAAACGCGGGGTTTCACGCATGTGCCGGCAGACACGGTGCGCGCGTTAGAGCGGCTCCCCTCCAGGGTGTCAACTCCCACCGCTCACGCCAGGCTTGCGATGGCCTCGCAGGCGGGCCACGCTCAACGGATGAAAGCCTGGATCGGAGCTACGATACTTCTGGCGGTCCTTGTCCTGGCGGTGTTCCTGATCCTGCTCCAGCGCCGCTTTTTTTATTTCCCCCGAAAGTATTCTGCTGGCGAAATAGAAGCAGCCGAAAAGCAGGGAGCCATTGCATTGGGCTATGACACATCCCAGGGCCGCCAAACAGCTTTCCTGTTCAGCACTCCACCATCGGGGACATTGCTTTCGCGGCTCTGGATTGTTTTTGGCGGAAACGCGATGACCGCTTTGGATTGGATCGAGATTCTTCGGGAGTGTCAGCTAGAAGCCGGCGGATTTCTTCTGGTGGATTATCCTGGATATGGTCTTTGTGCCGGTAACCCGGGCGCCGATTCTATATTAGAGAATGCCATCGGCGCTTATCAGGCCTTGATGGAGAATAAACGTTGGATCATCAGACGGCCACGTCTGGGAGTCCTTGGCTGGTCGATTGGAGCGGCGGTAGGTCTGCAGTTCGCTGAAGAATTTCCGGTACAGGACTTGGTGCTGATCGCTCCTTTCACCACCATGGAAGACATGGTGAAACGATTTACCGGTGTGCGGCCAGGAATGCTTTTGCTGGATCGGTTTGATAATGTGGGGGCACTTAGCCGCGTGTGTGCACAAATACCACCACCGGCGGTAACCGTTGTTCACGGGGACAAAGACGTCCTGATCCCAGTCAGCCTGGGACGCTCACTGGCACAAAACCGCCCAGAGCCGGTTGAATTTCACGGCATTCCCGGCGCCAGTCATAACGGTGTTTTCTGGGACGCTAAAGAGCTGATTTACGCGAAGCTACGAGGAGAACGGTAGGGCGAAAAACTCGGCGCGCCCTAGACTTTCACGCGTTCGATGTGCGCGCCGAGACTGCCGAGCTTCTCGTCAATGAGTTCGTAGCCGCGATCGATGTGGTAGACCCGGTTGATCTCGGTCTCGCCTTCCGCTTTTAAGCCGGCTAGCACCAAGGCGGCGGACGCCCTCAAATCGCTAGCCATAACGGGCGCGCCGCTGAGGCCATTGACGCCCCGAATCTTTGCGGTTGCGCCATCGAGCTCGATCGCGGCACCCATTCGCTTCAACTCGGACACGTGCATGAAACGCTGGGGAAAGATATTTTCTGTGACCTCGCTGTCACCTCTTGCCGTGGCCAGCAAAGCGCACATCTGAGCCTGCATATCGGTGGGGAATCCGGGATAGGGTTCGGTTCGCAAATCTACTGAACCGACAGATCCGTTCGGCCGGATGGTAATAGCTCCGTTTGACCGAGTAAGATTAAAGCCACATGCCTCCAAAGCGGTACCAACGGCCGCTAAATGATCGTATTTCGCCCGCGTAATCGTCACCTCTCGCCCAGCAATCGCTCCGGCGACCAAGAACGTCCCGGCTTCAATACGATCCGGGATCACCTCATGTTCCGCGCCGTGCAATTCTTTAACTCCTTCCACGACAATCTGCGGCGTGCCTGCACCCTCGATCCGAGCGCCCATCTTATTTAAGAAGTTCGCCAGATCTACCACCTCTGGCTCGCAGGCTGCGTCTTCGATCACCGTCGTTCCTTCAGCAAGAACACTCGCCATCAGAACATTGTCCGTCCCTAAAACCGTGCTGCCGAATTTCCCTTTTAACGAGATCTTTGCCCCGACTAGCTCGGGCGCGAACACTTTGACATTACCGGCATGGACCCGAACAGCGGCCCCCAGCGCCTCGAACCCACGAAGATGCAAGTCGATCGGCCGGTCTCCAATGACACAGCCTCCAGGCAAAGAGACGGTGGCTTCTTTTTCCCGGCCGAGCAGCGGCCCAAGGACACAAACCGACGCGCGCATTTTTCGGACAACGTCATAAGGGGCAACGGTGTCGACTTTCTCGGCTTTGACCGTCACCACGCCGCTCGCTCTTTCGACTTCTGCTCCCAGATGATTCAAGATCTGCAGCATGTAATGCACGTCGCTGAGATCAGGAACCCGATGGATGACGCACGGTTCTTTGGTCAGCAAGGTCGCCGCCAGAATAGGCAAGGCAGAGTTTTTTGAGCCACTGATCTTAACGGTACCCGCCAGAGTATGGCCTCCGTGTACGATAATCTTATCCATACCTTGCGATCACAAAGCGTTCCACCCCTTGGTAATCCTTCTCAACTGAAATGTCGCGAAATTTCTCCGTCCGCAAAAGGTCTGCAACCTCGCCACTTTGCGAAATCCCGATTTCAAGGTAGACGCTACCCCCCGGCCTCAGGCGTGAGGGTGCTTGTTCAACAAATCTTTGGATGACATCTAGCCCGTTTTCCCCTCCGTCCAACGCCATGAGAGGATCATGCTGTACTTCACGGGACAGCTTGGCAATTTCTGCAGTCGGAACGTAGGGCAGATTAGCGACTAGAAAATCAAAATCGGTATCTACTCCTGTTAGCAGGTCTGTTTGCAACCAGGCGATGCGACCGTCTACCTCGTGGACACCCGCGTTCTCACGAGCCAGAGACAGAGTATCAGCGGATAGATCTGTCGCCACGATTTCCAGACTGGGACGTTCCAATGCCAGAGTAATCGCCAAAACGCCCGAGCCGGTCCCAATATCGGCAAGACGCGTCCCTGACGATACGGCCACCGGGATTTGGCTGAGTATCAGCTCGGTCAAACGCTCCGTTTCCGGTCTCGGAATCAGCGCTCGTCTATCGGTCTTAAAACGTCTGCCGAAGAACTCCCAGGACCCAAGCAAATGTTGCAGCGGTTCACCTTCCGATCGCCGCCGGACTTTATCTCTCAACGGTTCCAGGATTTGCTCCGGCAATCCCTCGTCGTAATCCAAGTAAAGATCCAGACGTCGTTTACCCAGCGCCTCGGCCAAAAGATACTCGATACTCAGCCTAGGCGACTCGACCCCCTTGCGCTGGAAAAACGCGGTCGTGTTTTGGATTAGCTCAAGGACAGTCACAGGGGGCAAGTAATCAGTAATCAGTAATCAGTAGATCAGTAATCAGTGGCCACTAGACGTTACTGTTCCAATTTTTCAAACACTCAGTTAGCGCTCGAATGCTCCCAGTGCAGTAAAAAGATCCATCCCAACTGATTACTGACACACTGATTACTTGGCCCGCACCGGTGCTACGCCCCCTAATGACTTCCAGTCACTCCGCCGCTTAACCAGCGACAGCCTCAAGTCCAGCCTCCTTGAGGCGTTGCTCCATGTCGCTGGCTTGAAGTGTGGTGACCATCTCATCGAGCTGGCCCTCCATGAAGAGGTCCAGATTAAACAGGGTCAGTCCGATTCGATGATCGGTGACTCGGTTTTGCGGGAAATTGTAGGTCCGGATTTTTTCCTCTCGGCCGCCCGATCCGATAAGACTCCGGCGATGGGCAGAATATTTCTCGGCTTCTTCTTGCTGTTTCTCTTCAAGCAGCCGAGCCCTTAGAATCGCTAGGGCTTTCTCCTTGTTCTTTTGTTGGCTACGGCCATCCTGGCAGCGGACGATCTTGCCGGTCGGGATATGCAGCACCTGAACTGCTGAGTCCGTAGTGTTGACGCCCTGTCCACCGGGCCCCCCCGCACGGCAAACTTCAATTCGAAGATCCTCAGGACGCAACTCTAGGTCGATTTCTTCCGCCTCGGGCAAAACAGCGACGGTTGCCGTTGAAGTATGAATTCGCCCTTGTGCCTCGGTGACTGGAACTCGCTGGACCCGGTGCACGCCACTCTCGTATCGAAGCGTGCGAAAGACATGTTCTCCGGAGACTTTGAAAATCACTTCTTTGAGACCGCCTAGCTCCGAGGAGCTGCTTTCTAGCTCCTCAAGCTTGAATCCATGGGATTCAGCGTACCGCGAATACATCCGGTAAAGGTCAGCAGCGAACAAAGCCGCTTCGCTACCCCCTGTCCCGCCTCGAATTTCCACGATGGCGTCCCGATCTTCGTGCGGCTCAGGCGGCAGCAAGGCCAATTGGACCTCTTTGGTCCGGTTTTCGATCTCCACTTCCAACGTGGGGACCTCCGCCGCAGCCAACTCGGCCAATTCGGAATCCTCGCCAGCGGCTAAGACTCGATTTTCTTCGAGTTCGCGTTGCTTCTTTCCCAGGATGTCCCAGGACTCGAGGACTCGCTTCACGTTCGAGTGCTCGCGCATGATCTCTCTTGCCCGCTTCGGATTCTCAAAAAGGGAAGACGAGCCAACGAGCTCCTCGAGTTCCTCGAAGCGTCGGCGTTTTTGCTCGATCAACGGACGAAAATCCATAGCCCTTTTAAGTATTCAGTAAACCAGTAAACCAGTAACCAGTAAAATTCACTTGAGCCAATCAGCCACTGATTACTGGCTCACTAATTACTGATTACTTACCGCCGCAGATATCGCTTACTTGCGCTTTTCTTTGGAGAGCATTGTCTTGCCGTAGCGGCGAGCGAATTTCTCTACTCGTCCTGCGGTGTCGACAAATTTCTGTTCACCCGTGAAAAAGGGGTGGCAAGCCGCGCAAATTCCGATTTTGATATCCCGGCGAGTAGATCTTGTGCGATACGTCGCGCCACATGCACAAGCGATCGTAGTCTCGGTATAGTTGGGATGAATGTCAGCCTTCATGTCGAAAGAACGAGAAACTAACACAGCCGGTAACTGACGCAAGTGCGACTACACCTTTTTGGGGCGGCTTGGGCGAATGTTCTTCAACGCCACGGGCCGAAAACAGCCATCTACGGAAACGATCGGGAGATACTTCGGACGTTTGTCGACATCGAAGCGGAGAGAATTGCTTGGCGAGATAAGCTTTCTTCTTTCCCTAAGGGCTCGACTATCCTCGTTCAGCTAGCCGAGGACGCCGCTTGGCCCGCCATTTTCCTGGCCACACTGGATTTGTCGCTGGTCATGGTTCCATTGGAAACCGAGGTAGCCGGTCAGCAGCTTGATAATGTCGTTACAGTCACCCGCCCGCATGCCACCATCCGTTCCAAAGAGCTTTCCCGTCTTCACTCCGATTCTCCGGACTGGACCACGCCTCAACCAGATCTCTTAAAGCTAACGTCGGGGACCACGGGACTTCCCCGCGCGATCCGCTTTAGAGATTCTCAACTCTTCAGTGATTGCCGAAATATCTGCAACTCGATGGGACTGCTGCCCGAGGACGTCAATTTTGGAGCCATTCCATTTGCTCATTCGTACGGCTTTAGCAACCTGGTCACGCCTCTATTATATCAAGGCACCCGATTTGTTTGCTCAAGAGACCGGCTTCCTCGGGCCATCTATCGGCATATCGAGGAATCGGAAGCGACGGTGCTTCCGGCAACACCGGCCATTTTTCAGGCATTAAGTTCGCTCAGTGATCGCGATCGCCTCGGCGCCATCCGCATCTGCATTTCCGCCGGTGCACCTCTTCCGGCCGAAACGGTCCAACAGTTCTATCGCCGCTATAACCTGCGTATCCACAGCTTCTACGGCTCATCCGAATGTGGTGGAATCATGTTCGACCGGGAAGGTCGCCTGGACGCTCCATCCGGATTTGTAGGAACACCCATGGACGGAGTGCAGATAACGCGGCTTCCCAACGATAGGATCGAGATTACCGGTGCCACCGTTGGCGACGGTTATTTCCCGGATCAAGACTCGGAAACGCTTCAGACAGGCCGGTTCCGACCCGGCGATCTGGTCCGCTGGCTGGACGAGTCGGCTCAACTTTATGGGCGAGCCTCGGATTTCATCAATATCGCCGGCAAAAAGATTCATCCGTCCCTGGTCGAAGAACATATTCGAAAGCTGGCCGGGGTAATTGAAGTAATCGCCTTTGGTGTGCCTTCCCCAAACAGAAACGAAGATCTGGTAGCGTTAGTGATCTCTAACCCACCGATCTCGCGGCAAACACTCGAAGCGCATTGCAGAGCGGGTTTAGCCGATTGGCAGGTTCCTCGCGATTTTGAAATCGTGAACGAACTGCCGGTCAACGCTCGTGGTAAGATTAAGCGGTCGGATTTGGCGTCAGAATACGTGGCGAGGCGGGGAATGAGCTAGGAGGACCATCGGTGGGGCGAGGCCGAGGGAATCGTTCTCGAGTCTTTGGTAGGGCCAGGCTCCAAGACATGACAGACTGCCGGTACGAGCTGCCTTTGACCGATCAATCGCCGTACGGTTAGTCCAGCATAGCCGAGCCAGGGGTGGGACACCTCAATCAGACTCAGCTCCTTTCCTTCTCTAACGCTGGATGGTTTCTCCCAAACACACTTCAATTGAAGTCGGAGAAGCAAAGAGACACCTAACCAGCTTGCCACATCCAACTCCCGGCTCGGCCATGCTGCATTAACGGTTCGGCGAGCCATGCGCCAAAGGCAGCTCCTACCGGCAGCCAGTCACGTTCTGGAGCCTCGCCCTACCAAAGATTCGACGAGGAGGACGATCTTGCTGCCAAGCGCATCCTCCTAGCTCCTTCGGCTATTTCTCAATCAGCTTAAAACCGCCAAAATAGAACGTCGCTTGATCTACGGACAGGCTACTGATGGTCAGTCGCGCTGCAGGCGTGGTTTCTTGCACTTCGAATTCGACGGTACAATCGACCGGCTGCTCCGGCAGTTGCAGGAAAGTCCCTTTGGCGATGGAGGCCTGATTTCCATCGGTCCTTTCCAGCGTGAAATAGACGTACTCACTCTGAGAGCTCCTGGCTCGAAACAACAGGTCATATTTTTTACCCTGCTCGAAGCTGAACCCTGGCGCCCGCAATTCCACGCTCCAGAACTCGGGGCCCGGCTTAGAAACCGTCACCATTAATTCCTTACTCCCCGGCTGTGTCTCATCATCGACAATCGCAGAGCGAGCTTCTGCGCCTTTGTCGACTTGAAGCTGAAAACGGCTGGGATCGATGGGGATTTCCGCGCCGGATGCCCCCAGGATCAAAAGGAAAAAAGGGATGAGCCCAAACCAGTTTTTCATCGGACAGTGAGTCGACGTGAGAGGAGTAAGCCGGTCCGGGTACAACGTCAAACGGGGAGGAGTTAGGAGCATGCGTGGCGTGCACATCGTCCTCGTACTCGTCGTCGTCCTCCCGACTTCGCCCTGTCGTCTGAAACTCCCAGAGGCTACTTCGGGCAAGCTGTCTTCGAATCTTTGGTAGGGCGAGGCTCCAAAACGTAATCAAACCGCCGGCATACTTTCTCCCAACAGTTTGTCTCGTCTGCACGTGAAGCAGCATGGCCGAGCCGGGGGTGGGACACCGCAATCAGACTGAGCTCTTTTCTTGTTTCTAAGGCTGGATCGGCTTCTGTCCCTGGCGAACAATACACTTCAATCCAAGCCGAAGGGATAGAGAGACACCTACCCAGTTTGCCACATCCCACCCCCGGCTCGGCCATGCTGCATTAACCGTTAGGCGAGCCATCGGTTAAAGCAGGTCGTACCGGCAGCCTGTCGCGTTTTGGAGCCTCGCCCCCCAAAGATCCTCCTAGCTCCTCTTCTCCAGCCAAAGTGCCTGATGACTTACCAGGAATTGCCGATGCCCAAAACCATCCCAGCGGGCCTCGAGCGCTAAGTTTCTCATTTCTGCAAAGGAAAAAGCGCGCCGAATGGAGAGTCGCCCGTCGAATTTGGTCATCGGATTGCGAAAGACCGTCGAGGTCAGCAGGTAAACGCCCAAGATTCCGGAAATCGATCGCACCAGGTCTGAAACCAAAACCGCCCGATGGCTGAGCCGGCTAAGCCTTTCCAGGATCTCGACCGCCTCCCGCCAAGCGAAATGATGGAGAGCCAGAGAGCACAATACGATATCAAAGCTTTCCCCGGGCTCGAATGAACGAACGTCGGCCTGTACGTATGAGATTTCAGGAAATAAAGCAGATCGCTGCTGAGCGATCTCCAGAGTGGCGGGTTGCATATCCACAGCCAGCACTTTCACTTTTGACCCTTTTTTGCGAGCCCACTCCACGACTAATCGGGGGATGTCTCCGAATCCGGTGCAGGCATCCAGAATCGTCAGAGTTTCGCCCGGCTTAAGCCAACGGTTAAGAAAATGGCGGATTATCCGATGGCTGCCAAAGCGTCGATTTAGCTTCTGTAGATTGATTAAAGCTCGGGCTAACTCCGTGGTTGATGGATCTGGCCGATCCATCAACTCCAAAAGCTCCGGATCAAACTTCCGGGTATTATGCAGAAGGTCCAAGTCCACCGTCTCCTTTAGTCAGCGCCAAAAAGGCAAGCATCCTACCAGTGGACCCTTTTTCCATTCTGTACGAATAAAACCGTTCGAGGTCTGCCCCGGTGTTTTCTCCGCAATCATCGATGCGCCGGACACCTCCCGCCTGCAGCTGGGCAACGATTTGAGCGGCAAAATCGATCTCGTAAAACGGAGGCCGAACACAAGGACTGAGTTGCACCACCAAATCCTTCGGCTCCGATCCAAAGCCGGTCGCCATGCATTCGAGCGTCATGCCGGCGATATTTTGCTCAGTACCTTTGCGGCCGGAATGTGCGATCCCAATCACCTTTCTCACCGGATCGACAAAATAGATCGCACAGCAATCCGCCACATAGATACCGAGTACCACGGAGGGATCACTGGTGACTAAAGCGTCAACGCCGAAAGTCTTGTCAGGCGATCCGCCATCCACAACGGCTACCCCATTCCCGTGGATCTGCTCCGCGATCCTCAGGGCCCGAGGTCCGAGACCTTGTAGGACTGTCCGATGATAACCCGATATTCGTTCCAGCGCGGTTGCCCGGTCGGTTTTGACATCCAACCCGGGTACCCGAAGGGTGAACCCGTGTTGGATAATCGCTAAATCTTCAAGTGCCGGAAACCGTTGTACCGGAACGTCAGTCATTCGGCGTTGAAATCTTTCCTTCGGGAGGCATAAGCGAGATTTTCTTCGCTTTTTTAGTCGCCGGCTTATCAGCATCGAGCGGAGAATCCACTTGGGACCGATTGGCCTTCTGCGACTCCTTGGGACTCAACGTCTTGGGATGATACCCATCATTAAACAGATCATTGTATTTAACCTCGGTCGCGGTGGCGAATTGATACTGTGCAACCGCCGAAATGTACTGAAATTCGGCCGTGAAGTAGTTCGATCGGGCCGTGGTAAGCTGAGTCTGCTGGTTCAGAACATCTAGCTGAGTTCCCGTCCCGGCCGCGAGTCGTTCATTGGCTAAGCGGAGCGATTCAAGGGAAACGTCCACGGCCTTCTTTGAAGCCACAATAGTCTCTTGCGCTTGGCGAAGATTATCGACCGCAGTGGACACATCCAGTTCGACCTGCCGTAGCGAGTCGTCATAGGTGACTTTGGTTTCCTCTAGTTGCGCCTTAGCCGACTTAAACTTCCCGTAAGTGGTGCCACCGTCGAAGATATTCCATTGGCCACTCACACCGAAGAACCATCCATTTACCGTGTTGCGCATGTTGTTACTGAAGGGGTTTTCCTCAACTTCGAGACCGGCTTGGGCGTTTAGAGTCGGTTGCCACCCGGCCCTGGCCACAGTGACGTTTTCTACTGCCGCCAGAATATTTGACCGTTGCGCTTTCAGCGAGGGCCGGTTCGCCCGTGCCGTCACCAAGGCCTCTGACAAATCATATTTAATTGGCGTGGTATCAAGCGAGCCGACAACCGGGAGAGGCTCGTCCGTCGCATATTGCCGGTCGGCCGGGATACCTAGCGTTTTGGCTAGCGTTACTTGCGAGATCCGATAATTGTTCTGGGCCGTGATTAGTTGAGGAATCTGGTTCTGTAATTGGGATTCGGCTTGCAGGACGTTAAACTGGGGTACGGTGCCCGCCTCATACCGGCTTTGCTGGTCATCTAACTGGCTCCTGAGCAGGTTGACCGACTCTTCCTGCACCTGAACCAGCGCACGGTCGAGAATGATTTGATAAAACTGCGTCCTAATGTTTTCGACCAGCGTGTCAACCGTATCGCGTAAGGTGTAATAGGCAGCATCTTCGTTAATTCTGGCCGCCCGCCGGTTGGCAACCGCAGCCCCTCCATCATAAAGCAATTGGTTGATCGTCACCTTCATGTTCCACGTGTTGGTGATGGACGATGACGAGATGAGCGAACTCACTGGGAGCGCAACGGCATTGGTTGTTCCATTTGGACGGACAACGAGTGGCTGTCCTGTTGGCAAAGCCAACAGATCGAGCGGCACAGCGCCGGAGCTACCCGTAGTTTGGGCGAGCGTCGGCTCCACCTGGTTATACGACCCCGTGGCTTGAACCTGCGGAATCAGGGCTGCTTGGGCTTGAAACACTAAACCCGAGAGTCGCTTCAATTCTTGAACTTGGTTTAAGACCGTTGGGCTCTGTCTCAGACCCAGCTCGACAGCCTCGGCGATAGTCATAGGATGCTTGCCAAAACCGCCGGCTCCCGTTGTTTCCCCTGCTCTCCCTGCATTTGCAAACAACACAATTCCGATTAGGGCGATTAAACTCGATCTCATTCGTGTGATATTTTCTTTTCGCAAAAACTCGAAATCTTCCGGTAGACCTCTACCCAGGTCGTCCCTTGTTCAGGCGTCAACTGGTCCCGTAGCAACGTCGCGATTGCGTCGACGATATCCTGCCTTATCCGGGACACAAGATTTGACCCTTTAGGCGTGATTCTGACAATCACTTTACGTCGATCGTCCACGGCATGAGCTCGAGCAACAAACCCGAGGCGTTCCAATCGATCGACTAAGCCGGTGGCAGCAGCAGTGGTATGCCCCATTCTGGCCGCGATATCCGACATGGTGATAGGCGCACGCCTGTCCAGATAGGTTAAAAGGAAGAATTGCGGAAAGGAGACGCTACCCTGGCTGATCTCTTGAGAAAGTCGAGCAAACAATCGGCGCTGCAACTCCATCGCAATCTGAGCCAGTTCCTCGGCCTGAGACCGAAGATCGACCTTTTCCTGAGGCTCGCTCACAAGCATACGCGGCTTAAAGTTTAACGACGTTAAATATGGAACCGCCGCAGTTAAGCACACAGAGAAAGGAGTTCAAGGCCTGTGGTAGGGAGAGACTCCCGAACAACCCAGATATTTTAACGAAGGCGCCCGTTCTGCATTAAATGGAGTTGTGATAGGCTGGAACGCTCGCCGAGCCGCGATCCCACGCCGGACCACGGCTTGGCACGTCGATCGACCTAGCCGCGCGATTGGAAACAGGATCATCGGCATCTCCGCTACAATCCTAGGTTCCTCGGGAGCCTCGCCCTACCGACTCCTTTCTATTTGCTTTCCCGTGGCTTTTAGCTGACGGAGATTTCTCTTTTCATCGTTTTCAACTACAGCGCAGCTTTATGTCTTATCAGAACGTTCAGCCTCCAGCCGGTGGCAAGATTACTATCAAAGACGGTAAAATTCAGTGCCCGGACAACCCAGTGATTCCATTTATTCGGGGCGACGGCACCGGTCCGGACATCTGGGCCGCCAGCGAGCGAGTCTTTGATGCCGCCGTTCAGAAAGCTTATGGGGGCGCCCGGAAAATTGCCTGGTTCGAAGTATTCGCCGGCGAAACCGCCAAGCAGAAGTTCGATACCTGGTTGCCCGACGATACGGTAAACGCGTTCAAAGAGTATCTGGTTGGTATCAAGGGACCGTTAACCACGCCCGTGGGCGGCGGGATCCGGTCCCTAAACGTGGCTCTTCGTCAGCTCTTAGACCTCTACGTTTGCCTGAGACCCGTCCAATGGTTCGAAGGCGTACCTTCTCCGGTACGCAGTCCTGAGAAGGTGAACATGGTGATCTTCCGCGAGAACACCGAGGACATTTACGCAGGTATCGAATTCAAAGGCGGGTCGCCGGAAGCAGCTAAGGTTCTTCGGTTCTTTGAAACTGAGTTCCCGAAAGAATTCGCCAAGATCCGGTTCGGCTCGGAAAGCGCCGTGAAAGGGTTCCTGGCTTTCGAACCGGCGCTCGGAAAAGTCGATGTGGAGGTCGGCATTGGGATTAAACCGGTGAGCCCGCTCGGTTCTTCAAGGTTGATTGCGGCCGCCATCCGGTACGCGATCGAGCAGAAGCGCAAATCGGTGACGCTCGTGCACAAGGGCAACATTATGAAATTCACCGAAGGAAGTTTCCGAGACTGGGGTTATGAGTTAGCCGATACCCTTTTCTCCGAGGAAACCTATTCGTGGGCTCGCTGGGAAAAAACCAAGGCCGCCAAGGGAGAAACCGCAGCAAACGACGAACTGAAAGCGGCTCAAGGTGCTGGTAAAGTCATCGTTAAGGATGCGATCGCCGACATCACGCTACAGCAAGTCCTTACCAGGCCTGACGACTTCGACGTGATTGCCACCCTAAACCTAAATGGCGATTATCTATCGGACGCGCTCGCCGCCCAAGTTGGCGGCATTGGGATCGCTCCCGGCGGCAACATCAATTATCACACCGGGCACGCCATCTTTGAAGCGACCCACGGTACGGCGCCGAAATATGCGAATCTTGACCGGGTTAATCCCGGCTCGGTCGTGCTTTCCGGTGAAATGATGCTCCGCCACTTAGGCTGGGGCGAAGCCGCGGACCTAATCCTTAAGGGCCTAAACGGCGCCATCGCCAGCAAACGGGTTACCTACGATTTTGCGCGACTGATGACAGGAGCAACCGAGATCAAGTGCTCCGAGTTCGGGGACAATATTATACAGCACATGTAGCCGACCTCGCTAGATGCTCGATCGGCATAGCCAATAACCAATAGCCGATAGCCAATAATCTTGGCTTTCGGCTATAGGCTATCGATCATGTGGCCGAGCCTAAGGCGAGGCCGCTAGGTTGCGATCTCTATCTCGGAGTCTTCGCCTTTGCGCGTATTGTCGTCGAAAAAGATGCTCCGCTGACGAACCCAGACATAGCGGTTCATCAGAACTTTGACCGTCGCAGTCAAAGGAATCGCTAGGATGGCGCCGAGCAGACCGCCTAGCGCCAGGGTCCAAAAAAAGACGGATACAATCACGGTCATCGGATGCAGGCCGACCGAATTGCCGACGATCCTAGGTGCTACTACCATCCCGTCGATCTGCTGCACGATAAAGAAGATAACCGTGACCCAGATGGGATGCGCCAGGTCGTTAAACTGAACAAAAGCAATGATGACCGCTGGGATATAACAGACAGCGAACCCGACCCAGGGGATGATCCCAAGAATTGCCAGAAACAACCCGATCAGGAACCCAAACTGCAACCCGAGGACCGACAGTCCGATGGCGGTTAAGACGCCATCGATCATACTGACTACCAATTGGCCGCGGAAAAAATTGATGAGATAAGAGTTTATTTCGGTCAGGACGACCACCAATTCGTCTCTGAACTCGGACTTCCTGAGCGGCAAGTACCGGCTCCAAGTATGGGCGATAGTAGGACTCTCCTTAAGAAAGAAAAAGAGATAGATCGGTACCATAAATAACCCGAAAACGAAGCCGAACGCGCCAAACACACCGGACAAACTGGATTGCACTAACGCCCACGTCCTCTGAGCCAGACCTGGCAGTTGGTCTCGCAAGTATTGTAACGATTGTTGGACCCAAGGATTATCTTCCAGCTTGGGCTGGGTAGAATTCTCCTGGTCGGATAAAGGAGGGGTGCCGGAAGGACTTTGGGCCGGAATAGCTGGGTGCGGACCTATTTGAGGCAGTTTGTCCAGATTTTCCCGCAGTAGCCTGTCGAGCGATGACCAGCTTCGTTCGAAATAACCGGGTAGAGCGTTCGAGAACTTCTGGCTCTCATTATAGACATTCGGTCCGATCCCCAGCAAAAGGAGAGCCCCGCTCATAATAAACAACGCAAACACAATGATCACCGCGACCAGGCGCGGGAGACCACGCCGAGCCAACCAGGTAACCAATGGTTCGAGTAGATAAGCCAACACCCCCGCTGTCGCGACCGGAAGCAACAGCGGCTGCAAGAACAAAAGCACCCTAGACGCGACGTAAACGGTACAGATAACGCTCCCGGCAATCACCAACAGCGCTAAGCAAGTGATCGCGTTCCAAAGCGTTTTCCTTTGCCAAGGGGTCGGATGCAATACGGCGTTAAAATGCGAGTTTTTAGAGCGGGTTTCAACCCCAAAAAGGGTGTGCCGGCCGTGCAGCGCTACCTCGCTTCCGCGTTCGCAACGCCTACGGTACGACAGGTGGCGAGGCCGAAAGGGGCGCCAGCCTGGAGGGGAGCCGCTTTTGCGTGTGGTAATGTGATCACGTCCACTCGAAGCCCAGCGTTGACCCGGCCTTGCGGCGTGACAAGCAGGCGGCTCCCGGGAACGTCTGCTGACGTTGCTCGCAGTCACAGCTTCAATAGATCCAGCAAGCCACCCCAACCACAATTAACGCCCTGGGTTGTTCGCGGGAGCCGCCTGCTAACTAACCACGCGGCAATACGGCTCTTGTCCGCACGATCTAGTCAGGTTACGGGCGAGTTCAAAAGCGGCTCCCCTCCAGGCTGGCGCCCCTTTTCGGCCTCGCCACCAGTCGCGCCAAAGGCCTTGCAAAGGCAGAAGCGAAAGCAACGCCCCACTAGACACCCGTCCCTTGAGCCCTCCGGGCTTTTGGTGTCTACTGGCAAGGGTGTTATGACGTTATCCACCGAGGAAATCACCGAAAAGGTAAAGGCAGTCGGAAGCTGGATCGAGCCGCTGGAAGCAGAAATCTCTAAAGTCGTCGTCGGCCAAAAAGGTTTGGTGACTCGCTTGTTGATCGGGTTGCTTACCAAAGGCCATCTGTTGCTGGAAGGCGTTCCAGGCTTAGCGAAAACCCTGTCCGTCCGTACATTAGCTGCGTGTATCAAAACGGAGTTCAAACGCCTCCAATTTACACCTGACCTCTTGCCTGCCGACATCATCGGTACCCTGATCTACAATCAGCGAGACAATGAATTCAGGCCAAAGTTAGGCCCAATTTTCGCCAATTTAATCCTGGCCGATGAAATCAACCGCGCGCCGGCAAAAGTACAAAGCGCACTGTTGGAGGCGATGCAAGAGCATCAGGTCACGATCGGCGAACAATCCTATCCGCTTCCTGATCCGTTCCTGGTGTTAGCAACAGAGAATCCGTTGGAGCAAGAGGGCACTTATCGGCTTCCTGAAGCCCAGCTCGATCGATTCATGTTGAAGATCAACATCGGTTACCCAGGCAAGGATGAGGAGCGTAAGATTCTCGATCTGATGGGAACGTCTGAGCCGGAAACCAAAGTTCAGGCTATCGTTGGACCGGAACAGATCATCGAGGCTCGAGAAGTGGTAAACCAGGTCTTTATCGATGACCGGGTCAAAGACTATATCGTTGACTTGGTTCGAGCTACGCGGAATCCGGGCGAATACGGATTGGAAATGGAGGGACTCGTCAGGTACGGCGCCTCACCGCGCGCCACCATCTACTTAACGCTAGCCTCTCGGGCTCACGCTTTTCTGGAAGGACGCGGCTATGTGACGCCGCACGACATCAAGAGCGTCGGACAGGATGTGCTGTGTCATCGTGTCATTGTCAGTTACGAAGCGGAAGCGGAGCAAGTAACCAGCGAAACCGTTGTGCAGCGGATTTTTGCGGGCATTTCGGTCCCTTAGAGAATAGCCAATAGCCAATAGCCAATAGCCGATATTGATCGAAGGCCAACAAGGATGATCGGACAACAAGCTCGCTTAAGGCGGACGGCGCGAAAACCTTCAGACGAAGCCATTGGCTATTGGCTATCGGCTATTGCGAATGCGCGTAGCGCTTTGGCTATTGGCTATTAATTCTTAAAGAATTCTTATGGCGGGTTCCACGGCTGAAATCCTAAAAAAGATCCGGCGCCTGGAAATCAGGACCCGTCGCATCGTCGAGACGGCATTCTCGGGAGAATATCATAGCGTTTTCCGGGGCCACGGGATGAATTTCGAGGAATTCCGTCAATACCAGGTCGGTGACGAGATTCGGGCGATCGACTGGAGGGTGACGGCCAGAATGGGAGACGCCTACGTGCGAAAGTACGTGGAAGAGCGCGAGCTCACTATTTTGCTTCTGGTTGATGTCAGCGCGTCCGGCGTCTTCGGAACCACCTCCATGACAAAGCGAGAACTGGCTGCCGAAGTCGCTTGCCTCTTGGCTTTTTGCGCGGTCAACAACAACGACAATGTCGGGCTATTGCTTTTTACTGATAAAACCGAGCTCTACATTCCGCCGAGAAAAGGCCGGAGTCATGCCCTGCGTATCATCCGAGAGGTTCTTTTTTTCGAGCCGGAACATCGAGGCACCGATTTGGTGAGCGCATTAGACTTCGTAAATCGGGTCGCCAACAGGAGAGCGGTAGTTTTCCTCTTCTCTGACTTTCAAAATCTCGATTTCGAACGCGCAGCCTCGGTTTGCAGCAAACGGCACGATCTCATCGCCATTCCCATCGAGGACCCTGGAGAATGGCAGCTACCTTCCGCCGGTTTGGTGCGGATCGAAGACCCCGAAACCGGACGGACGTTTGAAGCGAACTTTTCCAGCAAGAAAGTGCAGCGCGAGTTCGCCCGGATTGTGAGTGAGCGTCGGGAACGAAGAGATGCTATCTTTCGCCGACAAGCGATCGATTTTTTACCTTTGCGTACCGACAAAGACTATTTCCCGATTCTGCACAGCTTTTTTGAGCATCGCGAACAGAGACTTAAACGAGGTGGATGATTTTTGTTGCCCTGACTGTTACCCGCGAGACCATCGAAGACATCCGAGGTCCGTTTTTTGGCGATAATGCCGCTTGGAGCATTGCGATTATCGCGATCCTCCTGGTGCTAGCTGTGCTCGCTTACCTGTTCTGGCCCACTGCAAGGCCCAAGGTGACACCCGCGCCGCTACCGCGCGAGGTCGCCAGACTGCGATTGAGCCAGGTTAGAGCCTCCTCCGAAAGCGCTAGTGTGTACGACACCGCGGTGGGTCTATCGTCTATTGTACGCGCATTCGTCGAGCAGCAGTATGGGCTCAAGACAGTCAGCCGGACAACCCAGGAGTTTCTGATTGAACTGGCGAGCACCAGTTGCCTGAATCCGGTTCAGAAAAGCTCTCTACAACATTTTTTATCAACAGCCGACCAAATCAAGTTTGCTCACACCACTGGTACTGAAGAGGGCTCCAACCTGGTTGAGCAAGCGACGAACCTGATAGAGCAGGCGCCTTAAGTGCAGTGTACCGCCTGCCATATGATGATGACACCGTTGCGTTCAACATGGGCCACCTGCGAGGCGCGAAGAGGGAGCATATCTAAATCGATATGTGACGATCCCGCAGGCGCGGGAAAGCAGCCGGTCCATTTTCAACGCAACCCTTCGGGACGTGGCCAGTTGGCGGTTTTTCCGCGTTGCTCACTCGACCCGCATGAATTCAGAGATGGACGCTTCGCTCGCGCCTTGAAAAACCGCCAACTGACTGCCGGCGGTGCCACCATTATATGG
Organism: Verrucomicrobiota bacterium; assembly: GCA_019239825.1. Classification (GTDB taxonomy): domain Bacteria; phylum Verrucomicrobiota; class Verrucomicrobiia; order Chthoniobacterales; family JAFAMB01; genus JAFAVN01. The sequence continues at coordinate 34,003 of JAFAZK010000061.1, forward strand.
GAGGCGGTACACTAACCATGGAATTTCGTTTTGGCCAACCGTGGTTGTTACTCTTGTTGCTGATCCTCCCCGCGCTTTGGGTGTGGCAACAACTGGCGACCCCCGCCGCGGTGCGCTACGCCCCCGCGCGGATTTTCGAACATGGCCTGAAGCTTCGCCGTTCGCTGGTCCCCTTGGCCCAAAAGCTCCTGGCCTATGCCGCCGCTATTTGCCTGCTTCTGGGCCTGGCAAAACCTCAGTCCGGTGTCGTCAGTTCGGAAGTGCGCGCCAGTGGGATCGACATCATGATTCTGCTCGATGTTTCCCGGTCGATGTTGGCCGAGGACTACAGTATCGGGGGAGATCGAGCCAGCCGAATTGAGGTCGTAAAACAGGTCACGGAGAAGTTCATTCAAAACCGGCCCAATGACCGCATTGGCATTATCGCGTTCGCCGGTCGTCCTTTCCTGGTCAGTCCGTTGACCTTGGATCACAATTGGCTGTTGGCTAACCTGAGCCGCTTGCAAATCGGGCTAACCGAAGACGGGACCGCCATCGGTTCGGCTTTAGTGAGCGCCGCCAACCGCCTCCGGGACCTGAAGGCGAAGAGCCGGGTCATCATTCTACTCACCGATGGAGACAACAACGCCGGCAAGGTGCCTCCATTCACGGCAGCTGAAGCTGCGGCCGGGATCGGTATCCGCATCTACACGATCGGCGCCGGAACGAACGGGTTGGTTCCTTTCCCGGAGACCGATCGTTTCGGCAACAAGTTTTACACCGAGGAGTACATGCCTTTTCAAGAGGACACCTGTCGGATGATCGCAAAAATCGGCCACGGCGAATTTTTTCGGGCCATTGATACTCGCAGCATGCAGGACATCTTTGCCTCGATCGACCGATTGGAGAAGACGGAGATCAGCGTTCAAAAGATCGAGAATTATGAGGACCTGTTCCCCTGGTTCGTCGGTGTTGGTCTTAGTTTAATTGGGATTACCACGGTTTTGGGGGAGACAATTTGGAGAAGGATCCCATGAAGTTTGGCGCTCCAGGAGAATTGCTTTGGCTTCTTTTCATTCCCGTGCTGGCGTTCCTCATGTGGAATGGGAACCGATTAGCCCGGAAGCGCCTACACAAGCTGCTGTCTCCGGATCTGCTCCCTCGCCTGGTTGATTTGCCGGTGAATTGGCTAAGGATGGTTCGCCAGGCTTGTCTGCTCTTAGCCAGCACCCTCTTCGTGCTAACCTTGGCCAGGCCCCAATGGGGTGTAACCCAAGAGACCGTCGCCTTCCGCGGACGCGACATCCTCATCGCGATCGATACTTCCCGCAGCATGCTGGCAGGCGATGTCTCGCCCAGCCGGCTAGGGCGAGCCAAATTGGTCGCGGAAGATTTGATTGCGGCTTTACCGGAAGAGCGTATCGGGCTAATCGCCTTTGCGGGCGAAGCGGATGTTCAGGCGCCGCTGACCGTCGACCATGACACCGTGATCGATACGATAAATCACCTCGATACTAACACTATTGCTAGAGGTGGGACGGATATCGCTGCCGCCATTCGTGCGGCTGAGCTTGCGCTCGGTCAGAAAAGCAAATCCCTGCGCGCACTGGTGCTCCTAACAGACGGTGAAGAACTTGATGAAGATGGAGTGGAAGCCGCGCGCAAAGCAGCCCAATCCGGGATTCGGATTTTTACTATTGGCATTGGCTCGCCCAATGGGTCACAGGTTGCGTTGCCCAATGGACAAGTCCTACGCGATCGAGACGGAGAGGTCGTAATCAGCAAGCTGGATGAGGCTCGGCTAAGATCGATCGCCGAGAGCACAGGCGGATTCTACGTACGGCTCACCTCTACAACTGCGAGTCAAGTGCTGACCCAAGGTCTGTTACACTTGGGAGATGCTAACCTTACAAATCGGTCGCTGACCAAACCAATAGAGCGGTATCAATGGCCGTTAGCATTCGGATTGCTATTTCTCTTCCTCGCCATGGTGACCGCAGACCGGCCGAGGAGAGCCGCCGTGCCCCTTCGGAAATCAACCGCTCTTTTGCTTTTCTCATTCGCCCTCCTGAGCGTCAGTCGAGGCGCCAGCGCGCTCGACTTTTATCGCAGCGGGGATTACGAGGCCGCTTTAGACTTATGGCAAGACGAGCTAAAGACGCACCCACATGATCCGCTGGTGAATCTCAACGCAGGCAACGCCGCTTACCGCTTGGATAGGTTCGACCAAGCTTTTGAAAATTACTCGGAAGCGATGAACAGCCCGAACTCGACCCTGCGAGAGAATGCCTATTATAACGGCGGCAACTCCCTGTTCAAAGCGGGCGACAATCAAGAGGACGTCGAGCGGCAGTTAATGAATTACTACGACGCCAAGTACCTTTACGAACAGGCACTGGATATCGATCCAAATGATGCCGCGGCCAAGAAAAACCTCGACCTGCTTCTGCGCAGAATCAAAGAAGCAGAACAGCAGAAGCAGATGGAACAACAGAGGCAAAATTCGCGCGGCAATGGCGGACAACAACAAAAAAACGGCGCGCAGAATCAGCAGGATTCCGGAAAGTCAGGGCAGCGCCAAAATCAGCATAACCAAGGGAATTCTCAGTCTGACGAGAACAATGATGGCCAGAGCGAAAGCCCGAATTCGACACCAAAGAACAAAAAGGGCGACCTAAGAGAAATCCAACCGCGGGATCCGAACCGGCCGGACAATCAAGATAGCCAATCGACGCAGGATGAAAAAATGAGCCGAGAGGAGGCGAACGGCCTGCTGGATTCGCTTCGCGGTGAAGAAGACCACGTAAATCTATCCAAACACAAACGCGAGAAACCCGTTACCCGAGACTGGTAACGCGAATTGACACCAAAACTTAACCGCGAACGGACACGAAAATGAAACACGAGATGAACCACGAATGGACACGAATAGACACGAATAATTGTCTGTTATTCGCGTTCATTCGCGTCCATTCGCGGTTGTTATCTGTCGTTCTCCTTTGCTTGTTGTCTCAGTTGCCGGCGCTGGCCGCGGATCCGGTGATTCGGGCAAATCTTTCGGTCGCCACTACGACCGTGGAGCAACCGGTTGAACTACAAATCGAGATCCAAAACGCGAGGGTCGTCGATCCGCCAGACGTCGCAGGAGATCACCTGGAGGTTGAAATGGCCGGCCAATCTACCAGGTACCAGCTGCTTAATGGCCAACCTTCGTTCAGCTCGATCTTTAGCTATCTGGTAACACCGTCGCAAGAAGGCACTTTTAAGATACCGCCTATCCCGATTACCATTGATGGGAAGACCTATTACACTAATGAGCTAACGCTCCAAGTTACGAAGAAAGCGCCCAGTAACCAAGGAACCCAGCCGGACAAACCTTATTTTGGCGAGCTGGTTATTCCCAAGGATTCGGCTTTCGTCGGAGAGCCCGTTCCCATCGAACTTCGTTTTTATTTCGATCGCCGAATCTGGTACCAGCCTTATCCCCAGGGCCAGTTCCCCATTATCGATGGTGACGGATTCGTGACCAAGAAATATCCCGATCCGGTTGAAAAAGAGGAGACGGTCAACGGCAAGCGTTATCGACTGTTAATTTATCGAACTGCCATAACCGGTGTACACGCCGGCCGGCTGGAG
>JAFAZK010000272.1 GCA_019239825.1 Verrucomicrobiota bacterium
CGGAAGGTGGCGCGGAAGTGCGTACCGGTTGGGAAAGCCAATCTGGAATATGTCCTTCCGTGTTAACGGCGCCAGCCGACAACGCAACGGAAAGGTTCAATGAAAAACGTTGAAAGCCTTAGCGCTTCTTCCGAAGTCCGTCAAAAGGACACGCAGTTGCAAAAGCTAACACTTCGGTAATCAAAAAGCGGCCGTAGCGTGCTGTTTCCTGGACGGGGCCGGAAATACCGCAAATCGTTGGTAAGCTTCTTCGAGTGGAGTTCCCGGAAGTGCCAATGCCTCTTCGATCGTAGATTCATGCTTAGGGGGGCACAAATTGCTTGGAGGTTCGGCAAGAGAATCTATCTTGGTGTCTTACTGCTGTAGCTGAACCATCGCCTCCAAGTGAAATTGCTTCTTATTGACGGCCATTACTACGTTTATCGCTCGTTTCACGCCATCCAAAATCTGACCAATTCGAAGGGAGAACCGGCCAATGCGGTCTACGGGTTCGTCAAGACCGTGCGAAAAATGATTAAGGATGTGCGGCCGGATCTGGCAGCGGTTTTTTGGGATGAAGGGATGCCTCAGAAAAGAGTGGCTTTGCAGCCGGCCTACAAACAGCAACGCGAGGCCATGCCGGACAAAATGATCCCCCAACTAAATTTCATCCAATCGTTTTGCGGCGCGATGGGGTTGGTCTCGATTTCGAAACCCGATACTGAGGCCGATGATTTAATGGGCTGCTACGTCATGGAGGCGCGCAAAACTGGTGTCGAAGTTGTCTTAGCGACCAATGACAAGGATCTTTTCCAACTCGTCGACCCGCGGGTTACGGTCTACTCCACAAATAAGACGGACTTAAAGAACCCGAAAGACTCTCACGCGCTGTTAGGTGAGGTCGAGGTCACGCGGAAGTGGGAGGTCCCTCCTTACCAAATCGTCGAGCTTTTGGCGCTCACCGGTGATAGCGTTGATAACATTCCAGGGATCGAAGGGATCGGTCACAAGACGGCCGTCAATCTGATCCGGGAATTCGGTACCGTTGAAAATCTCCTGCAGCATTTGCCGGACGTGAAAACTGAAAAACTGAGGCTTCGGCTAGAGCAATCAGAGAAACAGATTCGAGAAAATCGCCAAATGGTCCAGTTAGATTTGGATCATCCGTTGCCGGTAGAAATCTCCAAGTTGCAGATCAAACCGAACTATCCGGAATACATTCGCGGGCTCGAGAAATACGAGTTCAGGACGCTGCTCCCGGAAGTGCAACGCGAAGCCGACAACGACTTTGTAGGCCAGGGAGAGCTGCCGTTGTAGGCAAAAGCCTCGCGCAAAGGACGCAAAAGAAAACCTCGCGCAGAGGACGCGGAGGACGCAACGGAAGGTGAGGGGAAGGGGAATGTGGGCTGAGTTTGGAGCGTGCGTCGAGCTAGATTGGTTTTATGCACGGGACGCAAAAGGAAAGCCTCGCGCAGAGGACGCGGAGGACGCAACGAAAAGGCAACGGAAGGGAATGTAGGTTGAGTCTCGGGCGGACGGCTGGTACAAGCCGGTCTCACTATGACTGAGAACCAATTGGGTAAAAGGATCTTAGATTTCGCTTTCGAGATTCATACCGAGCTTGGGCCCGGGCTCTTAGAAACTGTCTATGAGGTCGTTCTAGCGCATCAGCTACGCGGGATAGGGCTAGAAGTCGAGCGCCAGAAGCCGGTCCCCATCGTTTATCGGGGCCTCTCCTTCGATGAAGGATTTCGCGCAGATCTGATCGTAGAAAATAAGGTCATCGTGGAACTTAAGTCTATCGAGGCTCTGGAGCGCGTCCACGCAAAACAAGTTTTGACGCAGCTGCGATTAACAAACCTGCGCCTCGGATACCTGATCAACTTTGGTGAAGAACGTCTTAAGGATGGCATCAAGCGACTGGCAAATCGCTTGGTCGAATCTGACTAAAAGATAACCCGTTACGGACTTGGCGGTCTCTGTGCGAGGCTTTCCCTTTGCGTGCCGTGCACAAGACTAATCTAGCTCGACGTGCGCTCGAAACTAGCCCACCTTCCCCTTCCCCTCCGTTGCGTCCTCCGCGTCCTTTGCGCGAGGCTTTCCTTTTGCGTCCCGTGTGTAAGACCGATCTAGCTCGACCTGCGCTCGAGACTCAACCCCTGTCTATCCTTCGCCTTTTCGTTGCGTCCTCCGCGTCCTCTGCGCGAGGCTTTCCTCTTGCGTCCTGTGCATAAGACCGATCTAGCTCGACCTGCGCTCGAAACTCAATCCTGTCTATCCTTCGCTTTCCGTTGGGTCCTCCGCGTCCTCTGCGCGAGGCTCCTACATCCCTATGTCGCTAGTCTCGATCTCGGCGAAAACATAGCCGATAAAAATATCGGCTTCTACGCGCAGCGGCAGCCTGTACTCGTCGTCGGAGAGCCAGCCGCGGCCGCTTTTGAAACGTTTGTACGTTTTCAGGTTCAGATGTGAATCAATGGTCTTGAAATTGAATTCCAGCTTGATCGCATTTCGATCGGTTTGACCGATCCGGATTCGTTCTCGCCCGACGACCTTGATAGTTGCCAAGTAAGCCGCGTTGTTAGCGTACACTACCATCACCTCCCTTTCGCCGTCATTGAGCGGTTGGCTCCGTAGCCAGAGGAGAGCGGTTTCCAAGCTATACACCGGGTAGAACTCCAACGTCTTAGGCTTGGGCGAGTCCTTGCTCGGAGTTACTTCCCTGAGACTGGTCACAGACTTTGAGTTGAACTCAATCGTTGTGTGCACGGTCTGATTCGCATACTTCTCATCCTGCACGATATGAATGGGAAGGAGACTTTCTCGTTGGGAAACGCACTCATGATCGATGTCGCACTTAAACAGGGTCCGAGCGAAGCCGGTGGTACCGCCTGATGTTGTCGTTTTGGTGATGCCGTCCTTGTTAACCAGACGCACATCAGCCTCCGCCGCGGTGATTCCACTCCACCCAAACCGGTAGGTAAGATGCACATTCGGAGTAGTCTGAAACCTTCCGGCGCCTTTCTCCGTGGTCACGGAGCTTGCCCAAGCAGGTTCAGTCTCCTCGCCATACGCTACGGTGATCGCGAAGAACGCGGCCAAGACTAAAGTTAGAACCCGTGGCACAGCGGACCCGCAACCACAGAAAGCCTCGCGCAGAGGGCGCAAAGGACGCAGCGGGAAACAGAAGAAAATCCCGCGGGCAATAGAATCCGTTCCGCTAGTATTAAGGTCTGTAGCCATTTTGATGTAAGCGACCGTTAAAGGGTAGTCTGCGCTGCAATGGTTCAGGATTTTGCTTTCTTAACAAGATTCTCTCGCGCTTTCCGTCGCGTCCTCTCCGTCCTCCGCGCGAGGCTTTCACGTGGTTGTGGCTCCGGCTGCGCCATGCGTAATCTGAACAATCTGCGGACCTTAGTTCTTCTTTTATACCGTCATCGCGGAACTAAGCGTTCGACAGCATTCGAAGGTAACCAGCCCGCAATGCCGGCGGCGGTCCTGCACAGGGTCCAGGCTCCCCGTTCCGACTCGAGGCGCACCGATTCGCCAAGTCCCAGAGTCACGGTGACCCGAGATCCGTTAGCTGGCCCGTAACGCACGTCGACCGAAGGATTAATTATCACGGCCAGGTCAGGAGATCTCGCTCCATCACCAACAAAAAGCGCAATAGCGAGGCAGACCACTGTGCAAGGGATAGCCACCGCGAGGATGATTTTTGAAACTGGGCGAAAACGCGGCCAGACGAACCAGGAATAACCAGCGTACGCAAGTACCCAGAAGAAGATGGATCCGCCTAACATCCAGATATCGGGGTAATTCGCAAACCAGCTGGCCAGCGTCTCTTCGTCTGGCTCAACGCCGGCGGTTTGCAAAACAAGATTAAGGTTGTGTTTAGCAGGTTCGAACCCCGGAGCCAGGGCCAACGCTCTTTTGAAATTCAACACCGCTCGCCCTTTGTCATCGAGTTTTAAGTAAGTGTTGCCTAAATTATAGAACAGTTCGGGACTTACGTTTCCGGTAGCGGCCAACTGCGCATAGTCTGCGCGCGCTTGGTCGAATTTTCCGGCCGCGAACTCCTGATTCGCCTGATTCCAGAGGACGGGATCTGCGTTCGAGTTGGTAACCGCGATAAACAGTACTAACCATCCGATCCGTAACCAGTTCACGACGTTTTTTCCCATTCGTGCAGGGTTTCTCTGATTCCGATGCGGTCCATGGGGGTAATTGGCGAGAAACGATGGGCGTAAACAAGATCGCTCCGTTTGGCCACCAGCTCTAACAATCTCGTTCGCAAAGGATCTGATACATTTCTTTCTCGCACGGCCTCTTCGGCCGTTATCTGTCGGGTGGCCTCCGGCGATCGAAGAAGGAAATCCACCTCGATTAGCCGAGTTGCCGCGCACAACACACTCTCGGCATCCTGACTTTTAAGGTCGCGGTAAAGCCGGCGCCGTTCTCGGCGAAGTGCCCTGACATTAGCGTGCTGAGCGTTCCAGGAGCGCAACCACTGGCCGAAACCGATGGCCAGCAATCCGACCACAGCGATTCCTTGCAGGATCCAAAACCAAGTCTGTTGGCGCACGGTGGCAAAGCCTCGGTTGGGTGAGAAGTGGCTAACATTAGCAGCGTTGGCCACGGATGGAGCCGCTGTGGGCTGGCTGCCTGACTGAGCGGTCGAAGGACTGGTAGTTGGCAAAATCGATGGCCCCGAAACTATCACCGGCTTCGGCTCAGCTCTTAGAGTCACATACTTCTCCGCAGCGGGATCAAAATAGGACAACGTGACGCCCGGCGTCTGCGTTACCGGTGCTTGCGGGATGAGAACGTAGGCAAACGCTTTGATCGCACTGAGACCAACTTCATCGAGAGGCGTCAGATCTGTGGCCGGTGGATGAATGTTCCAAGCCGGCATCTGGTCCAGGTGCGGAGCCTGCACCCGATCGAAATTTCCTAAGCCTTTTATTTGCACCTGAAAAATTACTGGATCGCCCACCTTACTGCGTTCGGGTTTGACCGAGGTTTCCAGCGTAAATTGGCCAACGCCACCGCTGAAATCTGCTGGTCGACCAGCCTCCGGCAGCGGTTTAATTTCGATCGAGCCGCTATTCGTCTCAACCTTCACATCTTTCCTCTCAAAAGCGTTAGACGGACTGCCGAAGGGACTCTGTTCGAAAAAATCATCGAAACCGGGCGAGCTCTGAGTGACCGGCAAATGCAGGAGAAATTCCTGGTACGCGGAAGGCAGCTCCAGCCGGCCGGCGTGTACACCGGTTATGGCAGTTCGATAAATTAACAGTCGATAACGCTTGCCGTTGACCGTCTCCTCTTTTTCAACCGGATCGGGATATTTCTTGGTCACGAATCCGTCACCATCGATAATGGGGAACTGGCC
>JAFAZK010000018.1 GCA_019239825.1 Verrucomicrobiota bacterium
GCAGAACGCCAGCAATGGGATCACAAATGCTATCCGCGCGCGGATAGCCCGGAGGGAAAACGTTTTCATATGATGAGGGGAAACCGGCCACAAAAGCACCGGATGTGTAGTAATATTACCGAAAAGGATGCATTTCCAGTGCAAAACGATGGTCAGATCGCGAATTGATTCCATGATCTGGCTAATTTCAGACGCAAAACGATCCGAACAGATAGCAAAACTACGGAATTGCCGAGGGCTATGAGCGTCAGTACCGGATCAGATCCGTTAGAATTCGGGCGTGATTGAGCAGGAAACGATTCGATGTCGCTCCTACAGAGCTAGCCGCAATTTGCCAGGCGTTTCTAAAAAGATGTCGCTCCTACGGAGCTGAGATCCGTTTGTCCTTCATCTGCGTAAATCTGCGTTCATCTGCGATTGGGATCGGGAGCTTCGGTTACCTCATTTCTCGACCTTCGTCACGATCTGTAAACCGAGGTACAACATGGCATGGGTATCGCCGACAAAATCGCGACCGCCGGTAAAAATGAAATTCAAGTGGTCATTCAATTTCAAGCTGCCGCCAACGTTGAAGGCAAAGTCAGGCCGGCCGTTCGGGACGGTTGTAGTATTGCCGAAAAGCTCCAACCCAAGGCTTAAGCGATCGTTGATTTCGCGTTGTAATACCGCGCCGGTATACCAGTAGCTCTGTTCGCCCAGTGCTGGTTCCAACCGGTAACCCACGTTTCCGTACAGCGTCCATTTGTCCCAGCTCTTTTCTACCAACAATGGCAATATATAGTCCGGACGTCCGCCACCCAGTCCCTCACGGTAGTTGCCGGTCGGCGCGAACATTTGCGGGTAAATCGCGATCTGAGTTCGGCTTTTTTCGTCGTCAAAGAATCGCCACTTGATCCCGTACAATAGATCACCGAGTCCGGCATTGGTTCCTTTTCGATCATCACTGGAAACCTCCAGCGGTATATCGAACTCGATTTGAACCTGGGGCAAGCCATAGTTCATGTCGAGCAGAGGCGCGTTCATCTGGGTCAGCCCCGGGGTGCGATTCAACGTAAAAGGGATATTGATTTCCCAGCCGCCTACCGGAGGCACCTCCGGGTCGTCTGTGACAAAAGGTGGTCCACCCTCGGCTGTTCCGGTCAAGACGAACCAACCGATAGCGAGCGCGAACCCAATATTTTTGATTCGTCCCCCCATGAAAACGCAGAAATCTTACGCAAGGGCGCAAACGCGGAAAGGTTAAGCAGCACTCTTTTTTGTGCCATCGCGGTCTTGCGTGAAATTGTTTCGTTTCTGCGATGATTGCCGGGCCTTTTTATTTGTAACGGTCGCCGGATCCCCGCGATCCGCGGTTCGTGGTTCGCGGAGCTGCACGTGTTCTTCCACCGTAACGAAAATACATCTAGCGATAGACAAACATCGATGGCGTCAATGTCAGGATCATCTAGCAACACCGACGGATCGACGAGTGCCTTAGCGTCGCAGATTTTTGCAGCAGTTTCCGCCCGCTCCCGATCCCGGCTAAAAACGCCAACGACTTTGGCGCCCTCGATTCGCTGATAGCACTCAGCGTGAACTGACCCCATCCATCCGCCACCCAAGATCCCGATTCGCACCTTAGGTTTTCCCAACGGTGAGGTGCTCATACATTGGGATCTGGGGAACTAGCGACAAAACCTGCCAAGTAGGGTGGCGGCACCAGAAACGTTCCCGGGAGCCGCTCGCTGCCATATTACAGCGCTGCCGCCTTGCAAAGCGGCTCCCCTCCAGGTCATGGGCTCCGGAATTGGCCAGTTCATCGCTTCCTAGCTGTGATTCTATTTTTTTCGTTCCCGGCGATGCCGGCGTTAAATAACGCCAGCTAACCCGTCGATGGAGCAACTGTTCTTTGTTTGGCGATACGCGGCCAAACTGGCTTCGCCTTTTCGTTCTGCCCATTCGCTTAGCTGGGAACGTTCTCCGCGGAACTCATAGAGCGGCACGCCAAAACCGCAGGAATCCGAGATTCTGGTCAATCGGATCCGGATAAAAGCGCGCAAGCCGGGCACCTCTTTGAATCGCGCGCGCATTGACTCGAAGTCGGGATGTCCGGGTTCAATCGGTTCGCCGTTGCCGTGCAGGCGGACGATCTTTGGCGGGCCGTCCAGCGCGCAGAACATGAGAACGATGCGGCCGTTCTCCTTCAAATGAGCGATCGTCTCCACGCCGCTTCCAGTTAGGTCGAGATAAACGACGGTCTGTTCGTCAAGTATCCGGAAGGAGGCGCCGTCTTTCGGCGAGCAATTAAGATGCCCGTCGGATGAGAGAGGGGCGGTTGCGACAAAAAAGATCTTTTGCGTAGCGAGCCAGCTCGCAAGTTTCTCGTCGATGGTGGGGTAAACTTTGCCCATAAAATGGGAGGAGCTA
>JAFAZK010000065.1 GCA_019239825.1 Verrucomicrobiota bacterium
CTCACCCAACGAACGGAGCCGCTCGGGACAAGCTCCTGCTGGTCCGATTTAACATGAAGCCGTTGGCGTTGTTGCTCTTGTTTCAATTCATTGGGTTCTACGATCACGTAGCTCCACCTGGCAGCTGACCCAACTTGAGAAAGACGACTAAACAAATCTGACGCCAATTGTCCGTTCTCCGCGCCTGCTTCCACGATCGTGAATTCGGGAGGACGCTCGAGAAGCTCCCATAGCTCCACAATTTGGTCGGCAAGAATTTCTCCGAAAAGCTTCCCCACACTGACGTTCGTGATGAAATCTCCTCTGCGGCCGATCCGTAGCCGCTCCCGTGAGTAGTACCCCAGGCGAGGATGATAAAGCGCCAGCTCGATGAACCGTTCGCCGGAAATAGGTCCAAGGCGTGCGATCTCGTCACGGATAGCTTGAACGATTTCCGAGCTCTCGGCCACGCCATCCTTTAGTCCAAAATGCCCCGCTAAACCAGTGCATCGAGTCAATTCGTCGGCCCTCACGTGTGCTCCTCCGGCCCTGGTGCCGCCTCTTTTTTTGTTTGAATGACCGCAATGCTGGTGAAAGCTGTGAGGCTCCAGATGCTAATGCCTGATCCATCCCAACCAACAGTCCATAAGCCTTTTTATCGGCGAATATGGTTTTTTGCCCTCGTTGGACTGCTGGTGTGTTTGGCCGGGGGCGCTGGATTTGTGTACTTCTGGGGGATCGTCCGCTACGAGAAGAAAGCGGAGGAATTTGACCTGTCTAAGCTTGAAGACCTGGAATCGGCCAGCGTCATCTACGATCGGTACGGTCAGGTCTACGGTAAGATTTTCATTCGTAACCGTGAACAGGTGAGCCTGAGCCAAATCTCGCCTTATTTGGTTGCGGCGGTGATTTCGGCGGAAGACAACCGGTTTTACGAGCATCGCGGGATCGATTTTTGGGGAATCATTCGGGCCTTCTTCAAGAACACGGCTGCAGGCCGAATCCGTCAGGGAGCCTCCACGCTGACTCAGCAGCTGGCGCGTAATACCTTTGATCTGCGCGATCGAACCTACGATCGAAAAATCCTGGAAGTCTTTTTGGCCATGCGAATCGACAAGGCATTGCCTAAAGACAAGATAATGGAGATGTACCTGAACCGGGTGTACTTCGGCGGCGGTCTTTATGGAGCTGAAGCAGCTGCTCGCGGTTATTTTGGGAAATCAGCGATGGAGCTCTCGATCGGTGAAGCTGCGATGTTGGCGAGTCTGCTCAAAAGTCCCAACAATCTTTCACCTTGGAAAAATCTCACGGCTGCGACTGAAGAACGCAACTTCGTGCTCGGCCGAATGGTGGAGAATCACAAGATCAGCCAGCAACAAGCGGATGAAGAGATGGCAAGTCCGTTGGAAGTGCGACCAAAGACGAACGTCGTCTATCAATCTTACGTGATCGACGCAATTCGTCAGCAAGTGCAGTCAGAGCTCGATTACGAGTCTCTCGCGAGCGAAGGCTACAAGATCTACACCACGATCGATCCAGTTTTGCAGCGGACCGGCGAGGAGGCGTTACAACGCCAACTATTACAGGTGGAGCGGACCGATGGCTATCAGCACCAGACGTACGATCAGTTCACTGAAGGACTGCGGGAATGGAAAGCGACGCATAAAGAAGGGGTCCCGCCGACTCCCGATTATTTGAATGGAGCAGTCCTGGCGGTTGATAATCGGACCGGTGGAATCCTTGCGCTCGTTGGCGGTCGTGATTATTCGCAAAGCGAATACGATCGAGCATTTCAATCCAAGCGCCCCGCTGGGACCGCTTTCATTCCGTTTGTCTATGCCGCTGCCCTGAACAAAGGGGTTTTCCCGGGATCGTTAGTCGAGGATTCGCCCCTGGACAATCGACAGGTGATGATCGGAGGGACTAGCGGCATCCTAGGTGAGTGGGGGGTAGAAAAATCTGACAATCGCTACGAAGGGACTATCCCACTTCGGAAAGCGTTCGCGTTATCGAAGAACGCCGCCAGCGTTCGAGTTGGAATTCAAGCGGGATTAGAATCTGTTATTAAGCTAGCTAAAGCCGCCGGAATCGACGACGAGCTAAGGCCGTTTCCTGCTACCTTTCTCGGCAGTAGCGAGGTTGCTCTCGGCGACCTGGTTACTGCGTACACCATGTTCCCGAACGAAGGTTCACGGCCTGATCGTCTGATGTTGATCACGCATATCGAAACCCAGGATGGCAAAACCGTTTTTAGGGCCGAACCTCAGCAACGCAAGATTATCGATCCGCAAATCGCCTACGAGATTCATTCGTTCATGACCGATGCCTTGAACTTAGGGACGGGGGCTGAAGCGCGTTCGGAATATGGGTTGAGAAATTTCTCCGCCGCTGGAAAGACCGGAACTGCCTATAACTTCACCGACGACTGGTTTGTTGGTTACGATAGCGAACTTACCTGTGGTGTTTGGACCGGGTTCGATCGCCCGCACACGATTTATCGAGGTGCATTTTCCAAGGACATCGCATTGCCGGTCTGGGTGGCGATGATGAATGCTTCGCTGGACAAGTTTTCTCCTCACGAGCTTGGCCGGCCGTTTGATCTAAAAAAAGTTGAGGTTTGCCTCAACACCGGTTTACCGGCCTCTCCGAAATGTTCGTTGTTGTCCACCGTATCGAACGACCCGGATTTACCCCCGCGTAAAGGGACGTTTATGGAGTTTACGACGTCCAAGCAGATGCCCAAGGAACATTGCTGGCTCCATGGAGATGATGGTCGCTCGTTTGTTAAAACGCTTAGAAACCAGGATATCCCTCGGGCGACGAGTGCAGTTGAAGCCAGTAAATTTCCACCGGTAGCGATGCAGGGAGAAACGATATTGGGCGAGGATCCTTACCAATCAGTAAAGCCCAAGAAGGAGACTGGCCCGGCAGCGCAACCAAAACCGTCTTGGACCCCAGCTCCGAAAGCTTTGCCGGTCAATCCCGGCGAAACCCAGGTTCGTAGAGCAGAGCCCGTTGGTCCGCTAGATCGCCAAGGCACACCTCCGCCCGTCGAATTACCGACTCCGGAACATGTCGATCTCAATTCGGATCCGACGGATCTGTGATTATAGGCGGATCACCCAAACTTGGGGGCGAGGCTCCAAGACGTGATAAACCGCCGGTGTGTTCTGCGCCCAACGGTACACTCGTCTAGCAAGCGAATCAGCATGGCCGAGCCGGGGGGTGGCGTGGTAACCGGATGGAGGTATGTTTCTATACCAACCGCGGCGGACCCAAATCCTCTCTAGCGGCGCAAATACAACACATTAGCTCCGAAGTCGATCACCGCGTCATAGTCCCAGAGAATATCCGCTCCGATTAGCCCCGCCCAAATGTCTCCACGATCGGATTTTGTTAGGTGGAGCGAAGCCGCCAAAATTTTACGACTACTTAAGTCGAAGTCGCCGATTCTAAATTGCGTGCCGATAACCTGACTAATCTTGCTGTCAGGAAATTCGTTCATCGGGCTTCGGACAACAGAGCTAGTGAGCCTTGAGCGTAGCCCGCCCTGGTCGACAACCGACTGTTCGATTGTGGTTCTAGGTGTGCCGGTATCGAGGCAAAATTGGTAGTGATTACCACCCAAGGTGCCGTCCACCTGGACTTGCCGGCTAGGGGTGATGTTCAAAGGGACTGTGGTGTAGCCCTCTGCTTCGTAACCGGCCTTCGATTTTACCTGATGGTCGTGGGGATTGAGATAGATCTGCTGTTTTCGCCAGGCAATCAGCGCCCGTTTGGTGACAAGGAGATTCATTCCCAGTAACCCAACCTTGTCGAAAGGACGCGACCAATTTGCTGGGCTTTTAGACAGCCTCAGCGCAGGAACCAGCGGATGCGCTAGCATCACTAACGGTCCGCACTGGATCGTTCCGACTAATAAGTCGGATGTTTCCATAAAAATGAAATGTTCGCTGCGGTTTTTCTGGCGAGTGACCAGCCGATATCGGGTGGACCGCTTTAGATGCAAGCGGTTGGCCGTTTCCAGGTCAACCTCGCACATTGTTGCCCCGGTATCGACTAACCACCAACCACTCGGGGAACCATTTATCGAAACTGCTGCGAACAGCAGGTCGCCTGCGCGAACCGTCGGAGCGACACCACCCGGCGAGCCGAGCGTTGAGGGGGCCTCAATCCCTGGAGTACCATCATTCTTGCCCTCGAAAGACTTGGCTGGCAATGCGACCTCAATCCAGGCAATCAGCCCTAGACCAATTACCAAAATGCGAAGATGGAATGGCACGGCGAGGTCGGGCGATCTCAGGTAAGTCAATAGCAAACCGTCAACCGCCAGGCCTCAAACCGCAAACCATCAACCATTAACCACTAACGCAAAACCGCCACGGCACCGAAACAGCAAATCGTTAACCGCAACGGTAAACTCTCCCGGTGCACCAAGTCCGTGACTGGTATAGCAGCGTTGCGATCAAAATGGGCCGCCGGCAAGGCGTGACGAAGGAGCATATCCGAATCGATACGTGACTGAGGAGCAACGCAGCCGCCGGCCCATTTTCATCGCAACCCTCCGGGTTGCGCGTCTTTTGGCCGGCTGCTTTGTCGCTCAGCGGTCAAAGACCACAGCGGGTATTTTCCCTCTTCGCTTCGCGCATCCAGCCAAAATACGCAGCAGCGCCGCTATACCAGTCACGGACTTGGTGCACTAACCTCCGGCAATTGCCGGAACGATGCTGACCTCGTCTCCTGGCTTGACCTGGGTGGCAGCGTCTTCCAGGAAACGGATGTCTTCATCGTTAACAAAGACGTTAACAAAACGACGGATATTATTTTCCTCGTCGCAGATGCGATCCTTCAGGCCAGGATACGCTTTCTCCAGGTTCTCGATCACATCCCGGATGGTGACGCCGTCGACTTCAACAATTTCCTGGTTTTGGGTCAACTTACGCAAAGGGGTTGGAATACGGACAGGGACAGACATAAGAATTGAATAGTTAAATCGGTTGTACGGGTTGTTCGATTAGCGCCTCGAATGCTCGTAGATTGGGCTTGATCACAGAAGGGTTACCGACATGCTCGGCAATCGCTTCTTGTGTCTTCAGACCATAGCCGGTGATACAGATAGCGATCGACTCGTCTCGAGGAATCGCGCCGTTTGCGATTAGCTTCTGCGCACAAGCTAATGTCACACCGCCTGCGGTCTCCGCGAAGATTCCTTCCGTCTCCGCTAACAACCGGATGGCACTGACAATCTCTTCGTCAGTGCAATGCTCGGCAGTTCCGCCGGTTTCTTTCATGGCCCTGATTGCGTAATAGCCGTCTGCCGGTGTCCCAATCGAAAGCGATTTTGCAATGGTTTGAGGCTTGCTAACCGGTCGCACGGTTTCGGAATTATTCTTAATCGCGGTACTGATGGGTGAGCATCCGGACGCCTGAGCTCCATAAATGGAATATGCCGTTTCGGCGACCAGCCCTACTTTGCCGAGCTCTTCGTAAGCCTTGCTGACCTTGGTCAGTAAAGAGCCGCTCGCCATGGGGATGACCGTGTGACGAGGGATCTTCCAGCCGAGCTGTTCAACAATCTCGAACCCCAGGGTCTTTGAGCCCTCTGCATAATAGGGGCGCAGATTCACATTGACGAAGCCCCAGCCATACTTGCCGGCGACCTCTGCACAAAGGCGATTGACCTGGTCGTACGGGCCCTCGATCGCGATAACGTTGGTTCCATACACCAACGAATTCAGAATCTTGCTTTGCTCCAGGTCGGCAGGAATGAGCACGAAACTGCGAAGTCCGGCGGACGCGGCATGAGCGGCGACGGCGTTGGCTAGGTTGCCCGTCGAGGCACACGCCACGGTATCGATGCCTAACTCTTTTGCTCGGGTGAGCGCGACCGATACCACCCGGTCCTTAAACGACAGGGTGGGGAAATTCACGGCGTCGTTTTTGATATAGAGTTCTTTTACCCCGAGTCGTTCCGCCAAGCGATCTGCGCGTACTAAAGGCGTAAATCCCGTATGCTTACCCACCAGCGGCTCACCTTCGATCGGCAGCAACTCGCGGTACCGCCACATGGACTTCGGACGAGCTTCGATTTTTGCCCGAGTAACCTCCTTGGCAATAGCGGGGTAGTCGTAGGCGGCTTCCAGTGGTCCGAAATCGAACTCGCACACGTGGATCGCGTCCTTCGGATAGCGACGCCCGCATTCGCGGCATTGGAGGTGCGAGAATAAGGGATTATTGTCCATGGCAGGAATAGTCATTTCTTTCCCACCAAGAGTCGCGAGTCACATCACCAATTCGCTCTCTCCATCTTCGCCCGAAAACTCGGACCTGGAATTGGCACCTGGTCGTTCCGTTTTCACAGAACCGGTTGCCGTGGCATCGTTGGGCCAGTCCCTCCGCCACTCTTGATGGAAGTTCGCCAGACTAGGTGATGGTTTGGCATGAGTCAACTACGCAGCACCAAAAAATTTATAGCCCGATAGGGTTGCGCTGCCACTCATCGTGGGTTCAACGATTACTCGCAATCACGGCTGAGCAGGGGCTCATCCCTGCGGCACCCAACAATAAGCCTCTTTACAAAGGGCGCTAGGCAGGGTTGTATAGGGCGATCCCCCACCGAGAAAAAACATGGAACAAAAACCTGCCCCCACTGAAGACCACTCGTTCGGGCGAGAACTGCGGGTCGGGTTGGCCGGCCTCGGTATGGCGGCCGGCTTAATCGCGATCTTCCTCTTCATCATGTCCCACTTGGCGGCCATCGTTCACCAGCACTTCGGAGGAAGCCTCCCATTTTTCCTGGATAGAGGCTAGCGGACCAATCGGGGATGGCCCGCTTTCGTTCACCTGTGAGTCGTATAGGTACTATTCGTGCCCATAAAGGCTCGGGGAACTTGAATCCAGGCCGCTCCACACGAGCGTACGGGTACCCTCTCGGACGATTTCTTTCCGGCCGCTGGGACCAAATACTAGCCAAGGAGCTTACCTCGTGGCATCGTTACGCGGAGCTTCTGGAAAGTTAAATGCCGGCTAAATTTCGTGTGTATCCTCCCACGGGCGAACCGTTTGAGAGGACAATAGAGAATACTGCCACGATTGGGCGTACGGTCGACAATACGGTTGCTCTTCCTGGTAATCATGTGTCCCGGCAACACGCGATCGTCCGCTGCCACAACGCGTTCCAGTACCAAATTATGGATCTGGGCAGCCGGAACGGGACGTTCGTCAATGACCAACGCGTCATCATGCCGGTCGTGCTTGAGCCCGGTTCTCGGGTTCGAATCGCCGACTACGAGCTCGTTTTTGAGCCGATCCCCGGCGATCAGAGCGGTGATCATACCGATGCGACGTTGGCCGCCTTAAGCCACGACACGAGCCATGCGATTCTTTCGGTCTCGCTTTTGGTCTGCGATATTCGCGGGTTCAGTCCAATGGCGGAAAAACTCGGCGATCGCAAGATCGCTCAGGTCTTGGGCAACTGGTTTCGCGATATAGGAAACGCCGTACAATCCACGGGAGGCATTATCGATAAATATATTGGCGATGCGGTGCTGGCCTATTGGCCCGCGCGCGACCAGGTCGGTACGGAGTGTGCCACCTGTCTTGATGTCGCCTACACCATCTTGGAATTAGCCGCCACCCGGACCTGGGCAGATACTGATCAGCCTTTTAGAGTCGGTATCGCCCTCCATTTTGGAAGGGTCACTAGCAGTAATATCGGCCAGGTAGCAGTTCGCGACGCTACGATCATCGGTGACGCCGTTAACACCGCTTTCCGGCTGGAAGGGGTTATGAAACAATTGAACCAGCCTCTGGTGTTTTCAGAAGATTTCCTGACCGTGCTGCCTCCTGGCCGCGAATTTACCGACTTCGGCGTTTTTCAGCTCAAAGGCAAAAGCCAGCAAGTCCGCGTCTTCGGGACGAAAAACGACACCAGCATTTAGGGATATCCCCAAATGCTACTCTTTCTCTTTCCGCATCAATCCCACATACGACAGAACAAACCCGGCTACGCTCCAGAGAAGCAGATTGAGATACCCGACCCAGAGCGGCCGGGAATCGGTGAAAGTTTGCCCGGTTTTGAAACGCTGCCCGGTTGCTGCCCGGTTGTACTGATTGAGATTGTCGTATGGCCGATCGTATTTTTCGCTCACATCTCCGGCGATCCGTCGGTTCAAGAGCAGGCTCTCATCCGAAATACGTTCAGCTGCAAAACTCGGCATGATTTGGGCCACAGCCAGTACGGGTGGATCCATCTGAGAGGCTTCGACCGTGTACCCGGAGAGCAAAATTTGTGGGATCAAGATCAGTGGCACCAACATGACGGCTTGGAGTGCGGAACGGGTAAAACAAGAGATGGCTAACCCAATTCCGGTGGCGGCAAACGCAAGCAATAGCAAGCCTACTATCTCAGCCGGTGCTGCGGAAAGCGGAACTCGTTGGGTAATCAGAGTGCAGGCGTAAAGGATAAGACTCTGCACGCCGGTGATGCTTCCCATCCAGATAAACTTGCTTGCTAGATAGCTGGTCCGGCTCAGGCCGACGAGGCGCTCCCGCCGAAAAATCGCCGTCTCTTTGACGATTTCTTGGGCCGAATTGCTGCACCCGAACCAAAAGGTGGCGATGTAAGCGAAAAACTGAATCAAAGGGACGTGGTCGGTCACCCAGCAAACGAGAAGGCCGATCACCAACGGTTGGCCGAGCGCAATTAACAGATTCTTGATGTCGGCTTTAAAGATCGCCATCTGTCGTTCCAGCAAAATTGGAAGCGCAAACGGGCGTCGCTGCTTGATTACCGGTGGCCTTTGTTCGGTGTCCGGGGGCCCGGAAGGAGAAGTGAGCTCGGGCGGAGAAAAAGAGGTTACGGTCTTAGGATCGATAGTCTGAAGCATGTCGTACAGGGCGCTCAGCCGGCTCACGCCGAACCGCGCCCGGGCTGCATCAGGTGGCCCTTGGAAAAGCAACTTACCGGCCAAGAGAACCGCGATCTGATCCATCAGGAAGACGTTTTCCATCACGTGCGTCGTACAGATCACCGTGCAACCCGTGTCAGCCAGGCGCCGCAAGAGCTCCATGAGTTTAAATTCAGAAAAAGGATCCAGACCCGAGGTAGGTTCGTCCAAAAAGATCAACGGGGGTCGTCGAAGCAGCTCCACTCCTACGCTAACCCTTTTCCGTTGGCCGCCGGAAAGCAGTGAAATCCGAAGATCCTTCCGCTCCGTGAGACCGAGACTTCCCATGGTTTGTTGGACCAGCGCCCCAATAGCCGGTCTCGGTGTCCCGGCTGGGAGACGCAGGCGAGCGGCAAAGGTTAAAGCCTCCACGGTGGTCAGTTCGCCGTGAACGATGTCGTCTTGCGGCACATAACCGAACATCGACCGGAGCTGATTTAAATTTCCATAAAAGTCGGTGTCGTTGATTAGTATTCGTCCGCTATCTGCCGGCTTTAGTCCGCTTAATGCCCCCAGCAGCGTCGATTTTCCGGCGCCACTCGGTCCAAGTATGCCGATGAATTGCCCCGGCTCGGCCACAAAGGAGACCTCTTGAAGAATGGTGTTGCCGCCGGCGGTACGGGTCAGCCCATCCGCAACAACTTTCCCCACCGAAACCCGAAGGATCCGATGCAGTTCTTTTCCGGTGAAAACAAAGCAGAACGGTCCGAGCTGCAGTTGATCGCCGATAATGAGTTGATGTTCGTCGAAACGGCGTCCGTTCACGAATGAGCCGGCCCGACTGTACAAATCGAGAACACGGAAACCGTCGGCACTCTCTTCTACTACTGCGTGCCGCCGCGACACCATGGGGTCGTTTAGCTGAACGTCTACCTCTTGGCTTCGCCCGAATACCAGTCGCTTAGTGAGCGGGAGTCGGTCGACGGTCTGCTTTTCGTAAACCACCGTCCCCGGAGCCCCCAGTGCTTCACCCAGCTGAGACTCGCCGACTGATGGCGCCTGTCCGGCTGGAGCTTTCCCAAAGCCGATAACGACTGGGCCTAAAGTGATCTGGTCGCCTGAGGTCAGCTGTACCTGGCCGGTAATCGGACTTCCATTAACAACCGTGCCCCGCTGGCTACCCAGGTCCTCGATAAGAAATACGCCATCTTGCACGAAGATTCGGCAGTGGCGTCGGGATACTTCAGGGTGGCTCAGAACGAGGTCAGCCTCTGTTGAACGTCCAATTGTAACGCTCTCTTCAGAGAAAGACCGGCTCGATGGCGACAACCCCGAGACAATAGCAAGCTCGATTTCCAAAGCTCCTTGCTATCGAATTCCAGGATTGATTTCAATCTCCCAAATTGGCAGTGAAGCGCTGCCCCGCCTGCGAGGCCGCAGAAATCGCCACCCGTGGTAGGCGAGACTCCGGAAGGGATGTTACAGGTTATAGGTTTTAAGTCGGCCGATGATCGGCCTCCAACTCAAAACTTCGAACCCAGAACCTGAAACTCTGGTTCGGGAGCCCCGCCCGGCCAAGTTTCTTACCAAACGTATTTTCCCGCATGTCCGAATCGGTCAAGAAATTGACCGTTCAGGTTCGGGCCGATCCCCTGGATTGCTTCCACGAGCGCATTCGCGGATTCTTCGGCCGAAATATCGGCGTCGTCTCCGCCCATGTCGGTTCGTACCCAGCCGGGCGATATGGCGACGATCGTTATACCCTCAGGAGCCAGCTCGAATGCAAGCGACCGCGTCAGCATATTCAAAGCAGCCTTCGAAACCGCGTAAGCGTAATAGCTGAAATTGTCGCGTTCGGCGATCGAGCCGAGGCCGGAGGAGAGATTCAGAATCCTCGGCCGATTGCTCCTACGAAGATGCGGAAGAAAGGAACGAATGACACGGGCGCAACCCAATACGTTTATTTCGAAGGCGTCTCGAAAATGATCGAAATCGATGCTGGTTATTTTTTCGTTACCGCGTTCCGGCATCACTCCGGCATTGTTGACGATAACATCGACACGCGCTTCGAGCGCATGAGCTGCGGTGGCCACGATTTCATCGGAGCTGACATCGAGAGGTAAAACCTGGAGGAGATCTCCATGCGCTGCTCCCAATTTCTGCAGACTGACCGTGTTCTCTATGTTCCGGCACCCTGCAAAGACCCTGAAATCAGTGGCGACTAATGCTTTGGCTAAGGCGTAACCAATACCTCGGTTGGCGCCAGTAATTAGCACGCTTTCCATGCGCTCAAGATAACTGCCGCTATCGTCCCGACAAATGCGGAAGGCGAATGTAGGCGAATTCCAGAGGCCAACCACCGCGAATGCACACGAATTGACGCGAATACGGAGCTAAACCGCAGATGGACGCGGAGTTACGCAGATTGAAACAGCCACAACTTAACCCTCGATGACTAGGACCGCGGTGGACCAAAAAACTGCCCAACTGCCAACCCCAACAGAAAACCGCAAACCGTTAACGGCGAACTGCGAACTCTGTTGAAGCTCCGTCAGAGAACTACGGCAGCGGAGAGCATACTACCGTTGCTGCATTCCTGCCCTGGCGGGGTTTGTAAGTCACCGATCCATAGCCCCTGACGGATTCAGTATTACTCGGCTGGATGACAGCCTAGAGCAACGACTTTCTGGCGCGCTGCGCGAACAGCCGATAGCCAAAAATGGCGACCCCACGCCGGGAAGCTATAATTCTATAGCCTCCGAGCTTGCCGTCACTGGATTTGTACCACTGCAATGCCGACCTTTCTCTGGTTCGGCTATTGGCGATCGGCTATTGGCTATGCGCGCAGCGCATGCTACACGTATCTTCTCATTCCTGATCCATGGCTCGTTTTCTCCTGATCATTGCGATGTTTTGCGCCATAGCTGCGGCAGGGTTGGGCTTCTATAACCGGGATAAGTTGACCAGGTTAACCCAAGATCTTGGTTCTTCCGCCAATCATACTAAGCAGTTGCAGGCCAGCCTGGACGACCTGCAAAAGAAGATGCAGCAGATGGGACAGCAGATCGAAAGCCAGGAGCATGCTAGCGAACAGCAACGGGACGCGATTAATTCCGATCTGAGCTCTACCAAGACCAAACTCGCCCAGCTCACCGATCAAATCGCTGCTCGGGATAAGGAGAACCAGGAACTGGCAAACCAGTTAGCCGACGCTCGCCGTACTCTTGACCAAAAAAAACAGGCGGAAGATGATAGGCAGGCCCTATCCGTACGGTTAATCAATGTTGAAAATGCGTTAAACCAGATGCGGCTAAACGCTGTCCCCTCTGGAAAGAGCAAATCAAAAACGCAAGTGACCTTGGAAGGAACCGTGCTTTCGATGAATCGCGACGCGCAAGCCCTGATGGTGAGCCTTGGCAGCGATCTGGGTGTCACGACAAATATGCATTTGACCGTCGAAAAAAACGGTCAGACGGTGGGCCAATTGCGCGTGGTTTCGGTTGATAAGAATAGTTGCGTCGCACAATTTGTAGCTGATGGTCCGGAGAATTTTGCGCGGGTATCTGTTGGAGACCCAGTGAGCATTACGGTACGATGAGAACACTGTTCCTATTGTTTGTTTTGGTAGTTTTGTTGGCCGGTTGTCAGACTGATCCCGAGGCGGCGAAAGAGACACAGACGCCGCAGTTTGGGCAGCCGCAGAGTACGATTCCATGGAACCAACCGCAGGGTTGGGAAAGTAATGGACAACTCGGCGCGATTCCAGGGGTCGGAAGCAACCGTTACAGCAATTACTAAGCCTCCATTATTGGTTAGCCTTTTATTGTGTTGCAGATCGTCGTTCTTCGCGGCGGCGCCCTTGGCGATATTGTCTTAACGCTGCCGATTTTGCAGGCATTGCGAGATTTTTATCCCGATGGTTTTGTCACCTTGGTTGCGCCGTTTCCCCAAGCGATCCTGGCGCGTTATCATACGGACCGGGTTCTCGATCTAAATTCGGCCAGATTACTAGGGTTATTCAAACCTGGCGCCAGTCTTCCGGATGAAGCTCGCGAATGTCTTCGCGCGGACTTGATCCTGAGCTACCTATCGGATCCCGATAGAATGATCGAGAAGAAGCTGGCTTCATCGGACACCACAAAATTTCTTCAAGGCCCTTTTAAGCTCAATCTCGAGCGCCGACCAGCCGTTGAACAGCTTGCCCAACCGCTTGCGATCTTAGGTATTACCTCGATTGATCCTGTTCCTCGACTGACGGTGTCGCCTCCAATCCGGTCGATGAACCGGTTGGCGATCCACCCTGGGAGCGGTTCGCGGAACAAAAACTGGCCTCTAGGTCACTGGAGCGAACTTTTGCGCGAATTAATGCCCAGCTTTGACGAGATCTTGCTGATTTCGGGGGAGGCAGATACCGAGGTTTCCGCGGCGATACGCCCACTGATTCCGGCGACCAAACTTCGGTTGTGCGCCAATCGCGCGCTCTGGGATCTGGTTAGCGAGTTGAGCCAGGCAGCGCTCTTTATTGGACACGATAGTGGCGTTACGCATGCAGCGGCTGCAATTGGGGTTCCGACCGTTGCCCTGTTCGGCCCAACCGATCCCACGATCTGGGCGCCTAACGGGGATCACGTTATAGTGGTAACAAGCCCGAATCGGACCATGGCCGGCCTGAGCGTGGAAACGGTCTTAGCGAAGCTGCCTCACGGAAGCGAACGCCAGACTTACAACCTAAAACCTAAACCCCTTTGAGCCAGATCCGGTGCCGGTCAATCTTAGCGCCGCGCTCCAGGAAGAAGGCGCGAAGCTCGGGAGTGTAGTGGCCATATTCTTCCGGATTGAGAGCTAAGAAAACTCGTGCACCCGGGTTGAGGTATCGCGATTGCAGATCGTTCAGAAAGAATTCCCATTCTTTCCGTTTCCAGACTTTCCCGCTGCCGTGGCCGTTGAAACAGATGGCAAAGGCTGTAACCAAGTCAAAGCGACGCCCTACTTCAGGCAATGGTTCAAACGGCTCGATCCGCCAAACCATGCGTTCGAGACCGAGCAGAGAGAAAAGCTCGCCATAGAACTCGGGCTCAGAAAGATCGAGGCCGAAAACGCGGTGCCCGAGCTGCCTCAATACGAAAAGGAAATACCCGGCTCCACTACCGATATCCAGAATCTGAAGTTTTGGGTCTCTATCGAGACGAAGTTCTCGAACATGATCAACCGCTCGACCCAGCCAGTGCTCATAGTTGGTATACTTCGGCCAAGCCTTGATTTCGCCGGGCACATGATACTTCTCACAGATCGTATTCAGCTTTGCTCGATCGACGTTTTGCAGCAGTGAATCCACAGTGAGCGGATGTTTCCACCGATAATACCGATCGACGCCGCTTGCCCACGCTTCGCCCGTTGCGATCTTTTGTAGTTTGCGGCCTAGCTTCATAAAGGCTTCAAATCGAAAATAAGGAACGCCACCCATCCGCCAGCTTCAACCTTCGCTCAAGGAAATTTTGTGTGAGGTGGGAGAACCCTGACTTGGTAGGGCGAGGCTCCGGCCCACTTGGTGGGGCGAGGCTCCCGAATTACAGAAAGATGTTTGCAGAGGACCTGACTGACCCCGCCTAACGATTTGTTACGCCAATACACCCGCCGAGCCGCGGCGCGTGACGTGTTTCGTTCTGCGATATTATTGTCCTGAAGTATGCAACCTATATAATCAGTGTTATGATTACACGTGCTGCCTCAAATAAGACACCCGGCTAAGGGTATCATTGAAGACGACCGCACCCCAACCCTGATCTTCCTTACTGTATGTACCGCCGCCCGTCGTCCATGGCTGGCAAATCCACACGTCCACGGAACGCTCGTCCAAGTCTGGCGCTCGGCCACGCATTGGGAGGTTGGTCCCTATATTTTGATGCCCGACCATCTACATCTCTTCGCCAAGCCGGGATGCGGCTCAGCGACTTTCGATCGCTGGATCCAATATTGGAAATCAATGTTCACGAAGAGGATCGGCAATCGTAATCTCCGCTGGCAATCCGGCGGCATGCATCATCGGATCCGACCCTGGGAAGGAGCCGAAGCGAAACGTGACTACATGATGATGAATCCCGTTAGAGCCGGTTTAGTAGCCAGACCCGAGGATTGGCCGTTTCGCGGGGAGATATTCCACAACGACGAATGGTGGTAAGAACTCGTCAGGGGTAGTGCACGCGTTTCGGCTCGGCAGCTTTTTGGCGCATTACATCATAAGGCGGAATATACGGAAAGCCTTGCTGTCAGTCTGAGTCGTTCGGGAGCCTCGCCCCACCAAAGATCTTCTCGGTGCCCGAACCAGTAGGAGACACCAAAAATATCAAGTCGATGAGGCGGACGCCCTCACCTCTTCTTCAGCAGCTTTCGCAAAAACGGCGCAGTCCTGCTAACCTTGCTCTTCGCTACTTCTTCCGGTGAACCGGTGGCCACGATTTCGCCTCCAAATTCGCCGGCTTCAGGACCAATATCGATCAGATAATCTGCTTCTCCGATTACATCCAGATTGTGTTCAATGACTACGACGGTATGGCCGTCATCAACCAACCGGTGGAGCACTTCCACCAAGAGCTGGACGTCAGCCATGTGGAGGCCGATGGTAGGTTCTTCCAACAGATAGAGACTCGATTTCGGATTACGGTTCTTGCGCACTCGATCCGTTAGATCCTTGGCTAGGCCTGTCTTCAACTCGCTCACAAGCTTTATTCGCTGAGCTTCGCCTCCGCTAAGGGTTGGGCTCGGTTGCCCCAGCTGGAGATAACCAAGCCCTGTCTCCACCAAAAGAGAAAGTGGCAAGTGAATCTTGGGATGTGCGCGGAAGAATTCAGTCGCTTCTTCGATTGTCATTTCCAGCACATCGCCAATGCTCTTGTCGTTGTACCGGACGGCAAGGGTCTGCTCGTTAAACCGTTTGCCGGAACAGCTGTCGCACGGCACCCAACTGGACGGCAAAAAATTCATCTCCAGCTTGATTGCGCCTTGACCGGAACAAACCTCACATCTGCCGCCTTCCATGTTAAACGAAAAGCGGCTGGCATCGTACCCGCGAATTCGAGCCTCCGGCAGTTGAGAGAACATCTTTCGAATCTCATCGAACACCTTCACGTAAGTGCCTGGAATTGAACGTGAAGTTTTGCCAATCGGCGACTGGTCCACTTCGAATACTCCTGACAGCAGGTCGGCGCCTGAGACCTTGTCCCATGGGCCGGAGTTTTTACGGCGTGCCTTCAAAGACTCTTGTACAGCTGGTAATAGAACCGAACGCAACAACGTGCTTTTTCCCGAACCAGAAACTCCCGTGATCACGGTTAACCGCCCGATCGGGAATCGAACGTCGATTCCCTTCAGATTGTTTGCTCGCGCACCGTTTAACGAGATCCAGTTCGCGTCGCTCAACGGCCGTCGCGGGCGTGAAGGGTGCACCATCGGCTTGCGCAGATACCGGCCGGTAACCGAGGTGGGATGCTCACGAATCTCTTCAAGACTGCCTTGGGTTACCAGTTCTCCGCCTTTACGGCCTGCGGCAGGGCCGAGATCCACGATGACATCGGCTCTTTGCATAGTGGCTTCATCGTGCTCCACCACCACCAGCGTGTTGCCTTTGTCTTTCAATGCTACCAGCGTATCCAAAAGCCGAACATTATCTCGTGGATGTAGACCAATAGTCGGTTCGTCGAGTACATAGAGAACCCCACGCAAATTCGAACCCAATTGAGCAGCCAACCGGATCCGCTGGGATTCGCCGCCGCTGAGCGTCTTGGCGGTGCGGTTAAGTGCGAGATAATCAAGCCCGACCTGCCGCATAAAGAACAACCGTTGTTTGATCTCGGGCAGAATCGTGTGCGCGATCTCCTTGAATTCTCCATTAAATTTCAATGTCTGGATCGCTTCCAGGGCTTTAGTGACAGGCTTTGCCACTAACTGTTCTATCGTGAAATCTCCCAACCGAACCGCCCGGGCGACCGGATTCAGCCTGGATCCCTGACAATGTTCACAAATCGTCGTCTCCGCGTCGTCCACCCACTCGCTCCGCCGTTCTGCCAACAGCTCGGCAGCCAACCTGGACTCGGCATCTTCTTCATCGGTGGCAAACGGTAAAATGTAGCCGAAGCCGTTACAGTGCTGGCACCATCCGTGAGGAGAGTTAAATGAGAAAAGACGCGGGTCTAGTTCCTCAAATGCGTCTCCGCAATTGGGACAGGTCATTTCACTGCTCAGTACCGTGCGCGACTTCTCATCCGTCACAAATGCGGAACCGTTACCGACCTGAAGCGCTGTCCGCACCAACTCCGCTAACTCGGCTGGTTTGGCCGTACGCAGATTTGCGATGACGACTTCGATAGAGTGTTCGCGGAACCGCTCCAGAGCCGGAAAATTTGCCACCGACGAGAGCTTGCCGTCGACGATCAGTTCTTGATATCCCTCTCGAGCCGCCCAGGCCGCTACTTCCTTGTGGTAACCCTTGCGGGCCTTCACCACCGGCGCCAACAAACGTTGACCGCCTTTTTGTGCCAGGGTCCGGACCTGCCGGATGATAGCTGAGACACTTTGCTTAGCCACCGGGACCTGGCAACGCGGGCAATATTGAGTTCCCAGTTTTGCGAATAGTAACCTTAAAAAATGATAAACCTCGGTTACGGTCGCCACGGTCGATTTACCGCCGCCTTGAGTCAGCCGCTGCTCGATGGCCACGCTCGGCGGTAGACCTTCTACATGGTCAACGTCCGGCCGCTCCAATTGTTCTACGAATTGGCGCGCGTAGGTTGACATGCTGTCCAGGAACCGCCGTTGGCCTTCGGCAAACAAGATATCAAACGCGAGGCTGGATTTGCCTGATCCGCTTAGCCCGGTTACCACCACCATCTTTTCTCGGGGCAACGTCAATGACAGGTTCTTAAGATTATGATGGCGAGCTCCAACGATCGAAATCCCATCTTGAGTGTGCCTCGCATCCGCCGCCGCTTCACCATAGCGCGATCCGGCAGGGCCGGAGGAGATTGACGGCTGGAACTCCAGTTCCTGAATGACAGGCGTTCGCCACACCCTTGATTTTTCACCCTTCCGGGCCAGTCGTTCCCGCAGGAACCGTCCGGTCTCGGAGCCGGGCGCTTTTGCCACCTGTTCCGGTGTTCCCTCTGCGACTACTTGTCCGCCCTTGATGCCGGCTTCCGGACCAAGATCGATGATGTAGTCGGCCGCTTGAATAACATCAAGGTTATGTTCGACCACCAGGATACTGTTCCCTGCATCGGCCAGCTCATGAAACAGCTGTAACAAAGGCGGGATATCATCGAAGTGAAGTCCGGTGGTCGGCTCATCGAAGATCAAAAGATAACGCAATTTTGAACGATGATTCTCTGTGAGATGACCGACTAACTTGAGCCGCTGCGATTCGCCTCCGGATAGCACATTGACCGGTTGCCCCAGACGCAAATAACCTAAGCCGACTTTCTCCAACAGGAGGAGGGGCCGCACCAAATCTGGCGACATGAACTTTTGACTCAAAAACGCGATTGCGTCGGTGATGGTTAACTCCAACACCTCGTAAATCGATTTTCCGTCTAGCTTTAAGTCGAGGATGTGTGGTTGATACCGTTTTCCTTCACATTCCGCGCAACGCACATATTGGTCGCTGAGGAATTGCATCTCCACCTTTTCGTATCCCAAACCACTGCATCTTTCGCAGCGGCCGTTTCCGGAGTTGAACGAAAAAGAACCGCTGGTTAGCCCGGCAGATTTAGCTGCGGGCAGGGCGGCAAACAGATCCCGGATCTTGTCGAATATGCCAACGTAGACGGCTGGAGTAGACCGCGGGGAACGGGCTAAAGGCGATTGGTCGACCAGTACAACATCGTCAACCTGATGTGCGCCCACAATCCGCGAACAGAGACCGGGAGCTTCCTCTCCGGGCTTACCTTTCAGGGCCAGCATGTTTTCGTAGAGCACCTGCTGGACGAGCGTACTTTTTCCCGACCCGGAAACGCCGGTAACGCAACAAAAGACCCCAAGCGGAAACCGTACGGTAATTTCCTTGAGGTTATTTTCGCGAGCACCAACAACCTCGATGAACCGCCTTGGTTGGCGTCGCTTCTCCGGCATGGGAATAGATTTCTTGCCGGTGAGATAAGCCGCGGTCAACGAATCCGGTAACGCAAGCTCGATATCGTCTAGAGGTCCCTGGAATACCAAGCGTCCGCCTTTCGAGCCGCGTCCCGGGCCGATCTCGATAATAGAGTCAGCGGACTGAATCACGGCTTCCTCATGCTCAACAACGACCAGCGTATTACCTTTGTCTCGCAATCCGGACAGAACTCTGACGAGACGATGAATATCGCGAGGATGTAGACCGATACTTGGCTCGTCTAAAACAAATAGGGTATTCACCAGCGATGCACCCAGACAGGTCGTGAGGTTCACTCGCTGGAGTTCGCCCCCAGACAGCGACCGGGTCGATCGATCGAGGGTCAAATAGCTTAACCCGACTTCAATCAGGTAGTTCACCCTCGAGACAACCTGCTCCAACAGGATTTCCGACGTATGCTCCGAGGAGACCGACCTTAGCCGGACCATCACGTCGCTTAATTCATCGAGAGGCAATTGCTGTAATTCGGGCAGCGTGTAGCGCTTGCCCCCAACCACCACCTTGAAATTCAGAGTCTCGGGCTTAAACCGCGTACCCTGGCAGGTGCGGCACAAGGTGTAGCTGCGATACCGGCTTAAAAACACGCGAACATGCATCTTGTAGGACCGGGATTCCATCCAATCAAAGAACCCGCGAACACCGTACCAGCCGCCGCTTTCCCAAATTTCTTCCGCGGTTTGATCCGGGCGCGTATCGCCCTCGATCACCCAGTTTTGATCCGCTTTGGGCAATTCCTCAAAGGGGACATGAATATCGACTTCCCTGCGCGCCGCACTATTGAGCAAGTCGCGCTGGCATTCCTTCATGCTGCCAGTTTGAAACGGCTTGACCACTCCATCGGATAAGCTGAGACGCCGGTCCGGCATCGCTCGGTTCAAATCGATCCCAATCGTACGGCCAAATCCACGGCAATCCGG
The DNA here is from genome assembly GCA_019239825.1 of Verrucomicrobiota bacterium. Lineage (GTDB taxonomy): Bacteria > Verrucomicrobiota > Verrucomicrobiia > Chthoniobacterales > JAFAMB01 > JAFAVN01. The sequence goes on from JAFAZK010000065.1 coordinate 19,947, forward strand.
GCAAGCGCCCAGTGGATTGTTAAATGAGAAAAGGCCAGGGGACGGTGCACGAATGTCGAGGTCGCAGTACGGGCAATGCCATCCGGTCGAAAACTTGTATTCTGAGGGGCCCTTTGCCGTATCGTCCATTCGCTCCCGCAGACGCGGGACCTTGTCGCCTTCCCTTGGTCCTCCCTCCAGCTCGACCACGCTGACCCGGCCCTTGCCGTATTTTAGGCCTTGTTCGATCGCCTCGGTCAAACGGGCGGACTTGGCCTCCAAAGCTTTAGCGGCGGAGGAAGGTTTAGCATCGACTATCAGACGATCTTGGATAACCGGCACGATTGCCGGAACCCGCTCGATCGAGGGCGTTTCGTCCGTCCGCAGCACTTTCCGGTCAAGCCAAACCCGGAGGAATCCTTGCTGATTGAGGAAGGAAAAGAAATCAGCCGGCGGCGTACCAGGAGGAGCGGCAACGCCGAAACAGATGAGAACCCTTTTGCCGGCGAGCTCATCCGCTACTTTGCGGCTGATGCTTTCCGCGGTTTCGAGAACGATCTCGCGACCACATTCCGGACAGAAAGCGTTCGCGATTCGCGGCATCAACAATTTCAGATAGTCATTGATCTCGGTGATCGTGCCGACCGTCGAGCGCGTCGTGCGAACGCGGTTAGCTTGCTCGATGGCGATGGCCGGAGGGATACCGCGGATCTCATCCACCAAAGGTTTATCCATCCGCTCCAAAAATTGGCGCGTGTAAGGGCTAAACGTCTCGACGTACCGCCGTTGTCCCTCCGCATAAATCGTATCGAAAGCGAGACTCGATTTGCCGCTGCCGCTCGGCCCGGTCACGACATGAAGCCTGTTCAGCTCCAGATCCAGGTCGATTCCCTGCAGGTTGTTCTGCCGCGCGCCTCGGATCACGATCGCGGAAGAAGACGCGTTTTTCCCCATAGAAAGATCGGAACGTAGTACGGCCCGGTAGTGCATGCTAGTCTAGGTTCGGTAGAGACAAGCTCCATGCTCGTCCGCTGGTGGCACCAACAGCCGCAAACGTATGCTCCGCTCCTGACAACAGTATGTCAGGAGACCATTGCGAAGCGCGCCCCGCTTGCAAGGCTCATTGTCAACCCGAGGCCGCCAAGAATCCAAAAAAACGAAAACTTCACAAGACCTCAAAGATCGCGGCGTCGGACTTTTTGATTTCTCCCTTTCAAGAGACTGTGTTTGACCATTGTGAGCTCCTGTGAATTGTGTCCGCAGCCGACGATTTTACTCGACAACGATTTGGAACCCTGGCGTCTCAATCCCTTGTTAGCTTCGTTTGCTTCTGTAAAAAAGACTGCTGGAAAGAGTGGTCGACGAGGCTACGTTCGGCAAATTCGAGAACCGCAAGTACCTGTTCTCGCGTTACCCCGGGATACCACTCCAAGAAATCGTTAACCGTCGCGCCGACCTCGAGATTCTCGAAAAGTAACGTGGCTGGTACATGAGTGCCTTTGAACCGCCACATACACCTAAACTTGCCGGGTCCGCGCTCCACCTCCGGGCACTGGCTCCAGTCGAGCATAGCGGAGCCGATAAGCCTACCGGGCAAGAAAACAAATCGCACGCAAAGATGGCAAAAAAGAAATAGTCGCGAAAATCTGTCGCGCAGAAGGCTTGGCGAAGGCGGAAGGGACAAAAAGCCCGACGTGGACCGGTGACGCACAGAATATGGATCCAAAGATACAGTGGGGCATCTACCATTTACAAATGGTAGATGCCAATGCAGAATGGCATTATGGACATCGATGTCACCATCGATAAGAGTGGCCGCCTGGTGCTTCCAAAACCGGTTCGCGATGCGCTGGGCCTGCGCGCTGGAGACCGGCTCAAAATTCGGCGGCAGGATAGCGAGGTGATTCTTTCTTTCAGCCAGCCCAAACCCGTTTTGCAGAAAGAAAAAGGAGTCTGGGTTTATCGGTCCGGACAAAGAACCGATACTTCTCTTACTGATCTCATTGAGCAGGACCGGCGCCGGCGGGAGGCCGAGCTATCTTGATCAGGGATTTTCTCGATACCTCGGTTTTTGTGGGCGCCTTTTGGGGCGATCACGTCGATCACGAATCGAGCCTCGAAATTTTTGCTCAAGCCAGAAAATCGGTGACAGCTTGTTCAGCGCATTCACTCGCCGAGGTCTACGCGGTAATGACCGCGCTTGCGGTCAGGCCGCAGATTTCGCCCGACCAAGTACTTCTTTTCGTTGACCAGATTCGTGACAAAACTACCATCGTCGCGTTGGATGACGGCGAGTATGTAAGTGCCATCCGGGACGCGTCTGAACTAGCTGTCGTTGGTGGCCGCATTTACGATTTCCTGCTTTTGGCAGCAGCGCGGAAGATCGATCCGAAAAACATTTATACTTGGAATGTTAAACATTTTCGCGATCTGGCGCCGGATTGGGAAAAACGAGTGCGCACGCCGAAACAGGTGTAAGGTTAAGTCGCGTACAAGCAAACGTTCCGGATTCGATGCGGTTTCATGTCTATGGCGAGACAGTCACAAACTCAGCTACGGGATTGGTGGCTCAGTCATTGCGGCTGGTGCCATAGAGAGATTGGGGAGGACGAACCACGTCTTGCGGCCGGTTTGAAGTTTAGTGATCCCAAAGATTTTCGGAAGGCCAGGGGAAGAGCTATCGAGTTCAAATTGGCGAGCGGTCGTAGCGTGATCGCCTGCGGAGTCATGGCGGGCTCGCAGTCTAAAAAAGAGGGCAAAGATTTGCTCGTCATGGTTTGCAGCGAAGAATGCCGGGAAGCGCTATCGACCGCGATGTACGAAGAATGGGAGATGGAGCCGTAGAAGCCGATGCTGCGCAGCATTACGCAAACGCCAAACTGACCATGGTGTGACCAAAGATGCGCGGTACTTGGAAAATAAGATAGGGGCCCTCGCGCCTCAGAGCGAGTGATGCTCCGTTTGGTACGGGGACCGCTTCCCGGATCTCGCGCAGGGTTCGTACGAAAAAGTTCACGTTGAAGAGGGGAATCACATCCTCGATCACATCCAGTTCTTTGCTCCGTCTTTCAGGAATGAAATGGAGAAGATGAAGTACCCAACGATTGTGGTCTGGTTGATCGGTGACCGTGACCTGCAAAGTGCTCGGTCCGTCGTGTTTGACCAATGGGTCAGGCAACAACCTCCCGATTGCGTTTAATACCAGGACCTTACACCAGCGCGGCGCATTATCGTCGTACTGGCTAAAAATCGGGTTCGAAAAATAGATGCAACGCCCGTTTTGGACTATCCCAGGCTGAGTTATCGAGCCCGAAGCCGGGGTTTGTCGATGAGAGCAGAAATGCTGATAAGTCCGGTCGAACCATGATCCGATCAGCGGCGCCAAAGTCTCAGTGCCGGGGGCTGCGCTGATCGCCATTCCTTTCCGATACATCGCATGCTCGGTCGCGGGCAGACCGCATCCGATGGAACCCGCCGGCAGGACGTATTCGCAGTAATCGTGGCGTTCGTAATTTGTACCTCGGGCTAATATTCCGCGGCTGTCTCGTGGACCTTCGTCAAGCAAGCTCACTCCGAATAGATCCGTACTGAAACTATTCTGTTGCTGATCCATACCGGAGGCGTAACTCGCTAGAATATTGCCACCGGTTTCGACGTACCCTTTCAGTTTACTGGCGAGATCGGCGGAAACCGGAATGTGGTCTGGCAGGATAAGCAGTCGATATTTATTAAACTCGCCGGCTGAGTCCAGGATATCGAATTGATGGCCGCCTTGCTCCAATATCCGGGTTGCTCCCCTGATAGCTTCCGGTAAAGCACCATGTTCTCCCCCCGTGAATTCTTCCGGAGTTAGCACCCCGATCTCGGTCACAGGCGTCGCGCCGATGCACCAAGGCTCCTTTTGTTCAATCTCTTGATAAACTTGACCAATTAAGGCGTACACATGCGGATCGAGCTGGCCGTCCGGGTTCAACTGGTCGCCGATCATACACTTGGCGCCATGGGTCAACATACGCAGACATTCATAGCGAAGTGCCTGCACATTCTTGAATGAATGGAAATCTCCCCATGACGTGTGGAATTTTCCGGTCATTCCAACACATTCTAGTCCAAGGGTCCGGACATATCGGATGGTCGCCGGGAAATGCAGGTATCCCCATTCGCCACCGGGCAGGCTTTCTAGCTCAAAGTGTGAGTAAGCACGATTGACCTGGCGATGGCGAGGGCCGATATGCCCAGCGTTGTAGAAGATTGTGCAATGAGAGTTCCGGTCTCGGATGAACTTGGTCATTTCTTCTTTGAACTGATTAACCGTTTCAGTTCCGAAGCGTTCCGGTACTCCGGCATCGCCAGGCTCTAAGCCTTTAGCTGACATTTTTTCGCGGCAGTAGCGACAGACGCAGGCGACTGGCCAAACAATGTCAAAGAACAGCCCATCGGTCGGAAACGTTTCCAGGACCTCTGCCGTCAGCTCTTTGAGAAACTCTCGGTAAGGTGTGTTGAGACAAAGTTGCTGGTAAAATCCGGCTTCAAACGGGGGAGTACCCACCAGGCAACCTTTCTTGTCCAAACAGACCCAGTCCGGGTGTCGCACCGCGGTGTAATAATCCCATTGAACCGTGATATAGATTGGCACTCGGATACCGTGCTGGTGACAGGCCTCTATCTGTTGATGGAGCAGGTCCCGTTTGAGAGCTGGGTGCTTGCGTTCAGGGAATCTCTTGGATTCGAAGTAGAGCCAGCCGTGATGACAACGCGCAAAACACGTGATGGAGTTCACCCTGGCTTTGATGAGAGTTTGCGCGAATTCCTCCGGTTCAAAATTAGAGCCCACGTTCGGGATCCGTTCACTGGTGTGAAAATCCAGGTGAACTTGTCGGAACGGTAATTCAGACGCTGGCAACAGATTTTGTCCGATCATTTGTGTATCTCCAATTCTATCGGCAACGGTTGGGATGAGCTCCTCCTCATCCGGCTAGGTAAGAGGGTTCTGAAGGGGTCTCGGTAGCTTTCGAGTTGGAATTTTGTGAACGCAAGCTCCTAGGAGCAAGATTGCGCGATTGTCGAATTTGGACGACAGAGCCGATCAGTGGTCAATCTACAGATCGTCGACGGCCGGTTTAGATGGTTGCTGATCTCCGTGACTTGTTTGCTGCTCGGCGCCTGTGCCCACAAACCCGCTCCGGCTGGACCTCAGTACCCGGCGATTCCCGAAGCATCCGTGCGCTTATTGGCTGCGGCCCCCGAACCTCCTTTCGCTCGGCTTGGAGTGGTGACGATTCAGGATCGCCTGGAAGCCATGTCGGGTGACACCTGGTCGCAGGTTCGCACAATGGCGGCACAGAGCGGGGCCAACGGTGTCTTCGTGCGACAACAAAAGACTTTCTGGTATCGCGACCCGCGAACCAGACAACGCGTCAAGATCCAGCGTACCGTTTATCAGCTGGTCTACATTCCTTGACCGCGAATAGTAACCGCGAATGGACACGAAAGAGGGTATAACCGCAGATGTACGCGGATCGACGCAGATAAGTTGATTGAGGACGATGGCGAGTAGGCTCCTGACGACCGAACAATGCGACACTCCAGTAGTCCATTACGTGGGAGCGGCCTGAACACGATGCAACTGGCGTAATATCTGCGTGAATCTGCGTCCATCTGCGGTTGTGCTCTTTTGCCTTCGCGTCCATTTGTGTCCATACGCGGTTTATTCGTGTCCATTCGCGGTTATTTTCCGCGGTGACTATGTCCGATTCAGGTTCACTCACCGCTGACGAAGTGATTCGATTGTTAGACCTCGAGGCGCACCCGGAAGGCGGGTATTATCGGGAAACCTTTCGAGATTCGACGAAAGTCGGGGAACGATCGACTTCGACGGCGATCTACTTTCTGCTGAAGCAGGGCCAGATCTCGCGCTGGCATCGGATCGATGCGGTTGAGGTCTGGCATTGGTATAGTGGCGCTCCTCTTCGGTTGCAGATCCGAAATGCGGAAGGACCGGTTGAAACCGTTTTGCTCGGCAACGACTTGATGAAGAATGAACGTCCCCAAGCTATTGTTCCGGCACACGCCTGGCAGACCGCGGAGGCTCTGGGCGACTGGACGTTGGTGGGTTGCACGGTAGCGCCGGGGTTTGAATTTGCCGGCTTCGAACTAGCCTGAATCGCTTTGTGGCTCGTGTTCGCCAGCCAGCAAGCGATTCAGGCTATGGCCTTTAACTTGGCTTTTGGTGCCCGCTTAAAGGCTGACTTATTTCCGGGCTTACCAAATCCCGGATTGCAGCCCCGTCTCAGGGCCGATGCCGGGAACCCTTTCTAGTTCGTCGGCGGTTGCAGTGATGCAGGCTTGGACACTCCCAAAATGGTCGAGCAATCGGTACGCACGATCCGAGCCAACCGTTGGGAAGGTTCCCAGCAAGCGGCTCCCGCGAACGTCTGCAGATGTTACCAAGGCCCAGCGCCTGGAGGGGAGCCGCTTCGCAGCGCTGCAGTTCTGTAGGTTGGCAGCAGGCGGCTCCCGCGAACGTCTGCAGATGTTACCAAGGCCCAGCGTCTACAGCGTTCGGAGATGGCACATCAGCGGTAGTTTCCGGGAGCCGGCCTGCTATCACATTTTTAGGCTAGGCTCGCGATACGAGGAACATCACGGGTTTTTCTAAGGTTCGGTCCAAAGCGGCTCCCCTCCAGGCGCTCCGACGATGTAGTCGCCAATCAACAATTTTTCCCACTGCAACCGAACGTCAGGCAACGCGGCGAGACATTTCCCAACACCAGACTTGCTTTCGCGGTGATCAGCAATGACCTGGGTTGGCCTCATTCCAGTTCTTGCAGAACACGGAGCCTGCGAATTGCAGAATAAGGAACAATATCGACGTAGCCAGAATCATCTTCGATGACGATGACTGTCCGGGCCAACAGGGCGTGCTCTGCCGTCGGGATCGAATAGGCAAGGTCAGCATCGACTTCGACGGCGAAGCTTCTGAAGGGGCGCGCATGAAGCAGTCTTGCTATCTGATCTCGCATGTGCAGGCTCTCAAAGAGGTCGTGCTCAGGTTCCCGTCGAAACGCTACTGATCGCAAAAATGGGTACAAAGTGTTCCTCGTCTTCGCCCTCACCGTAAACGGTCACGTTAGTGCCCTTACCAGACGGATTTAAGGAAATGTAATCTCCGCTTCGGATTCTAATCGCCCGGCCATCGTTTAGGTGCACGACAAAAGCTTGCCCGGAATGCTTAAGTTCCAAGAGTCTCTCTGCGATGGTCATGTCGACACACGTATTATGGGCGAATTCGCCGTGGCTGACCAGAGAAGATGGGCAGAATACAGCCTGTCGAGTCAATCATGCCCCGCCGGCGCCTTCTACCAATCACTTCTCACATCTCACCTTTCATGTCTCACTACGAAGTGGCCTTCTCCTGCGGCTTAATCACAGGAGAAGGTTATCCTCCTTTCTCGTTGGTTTGCTCGTTGCTCTTACTCTTCGGAAGCGTTTTCAGTGGGAGCCGCGGAGGTTTTCTTAGCTCGCAGCCGGGCGATCCGTTCGGTGTTAGCGGTTTCCCAAGCTTGGGCCTGGTCCGGAGTTAAAACGGCTTTCACGTTGGTGATGTATTGGTCGTGTAACTCTTTTCGTTTGGCCCTCTTTTCGGCTGTGGTGGTGCTGGCATCCGCTTTCACGGTTTGTACTGCGTCGACGTAGTTACTGATGATAGGTGTGACCTTGGTCTCCTCGTCTGAGGTTAAGGTGACACTCTTTCGCAGCATGGTGAGCTCCCGCTTCTTAAGGGAGTCAGGGGAAACCGGACGCCGCTTGGGGGAGTTGGATACCGCCGGTGCGCTGGGTTCCGAGCTAACTTCGGACTGAGCGCCGGTTTTGGATGCCGGTGTTTGGTCGACCGGATCTGCGTAAGCCGAAACCAGGGTTCCGGCAACGAGAGCCGTCAACAATACGGTAGATAAGAATTTGCTGGTCATATGGGCGAGATCATAACTCATTTAGATAAAGATACAATATAAAATAACGTTATTATTAAATGATATATGATACGAGGAGGGGAGCAGGAATTTTTTGGAGGGGACCCAGACTCAGGTCCGTCGTCAAGACTTCCTACTTCGCCCTCGTCGTTTAGACTTCGAGAGGCTTCGTAGGGCAAGTCCCGAGCTTACGTCGGGCAGGCCGCTTTGACGCCTAAGCTATCGGCCAAACGATGTTTGCTTTACCGCTTATTTAAACGAAACGCGTGAGAGCAGGCGGCTCCCGATAGTGACGCAGCGTTTCGTTGCTCTAGCGGCCTCTAAAGCAGAAAAGCTGGGTGAAAAACACCGCCGGGTCAGTCACGATAGCCGTCTATTTTCACGTTTTCCCGGTCGTCGCACGCGTTACCGGGCAGAATGACACTAGCAAGTTGAGACGCGGGATAAGCGACTCCCCCTTACATAAACCCCTGAAACTCCCAGACCGCACCCCTAAATATCCGAGCCTGGCTGATTCGATCCTTGCTCGAACTTTGAATCTTCGTCCTGATTGTTGTTCTGGTTTTGGCCCTTGCCCTGTTTCTGGCCTTTAGCATTCCTCAGCGCTTGTTTTTGTGCCGGCGTTAGAAGTGAGCGAAGTTGCTGGTTGTACTGTTTGCGCAGTTCTTTCTGTTTCGCTTTCTTTTCGTCGGGTTGCAACGAGCTGTCATTTCTCACCGCTACCAACTGGTCAACGAAGTTATTGATCACCGGGGTGATCTTGGTTTGCTGATCCGGCGTTATCTGGGCAATTTTTTGCAGACGCGCTAGCTGGCGCTGCTTCATCTTATCAGGATTCCCATGACCCTGCTTGGCCGGAGCCGGTTCTTGAGGCGAAGGATTCCCGGGACTTACAGAAGGTTCAGCATTGGGAGAGTCATCTTGCGCCAGAACGGGGACACTCACACCTGTACAAATAATCAGTAAACCTAATGTCCGGGCCAACAATTTCCTGAGGAGCGATCCAGTTGCCATGTTATTACCTGCTTTCCTTTCAGCGTTGCTTATCTGAGTGAATTGACGGTTTGGTATTACCGACAGTTACTTAAAGACAAGAATTATGGCGCCGCCAATCCGAGTTTCACTGTTGGAAGGAGATATAACGAGAGTACAGGTGGATGCCATCGTAAACGCCGCCAATACATCCTTGCTCGGCGGCGGTGGCGTGGACGGAGCGATTCACCGCGCCGCTGGCCCGGAGCTGTTAGCGGAATGTCGAAGCTTGGGAGGATGTCCAACGGGGGAGGCGCGAATTACGGCCGGATACGGTTTATCGGCGAAACACGTTATCCACACTGTAGGACCGATTTGGGGAGGAGGGGATCGGGGCGAGCCAGAGCTTTTGGCACGCTGCTATCGGAACTCGCTCGCGTTGGCAACGAAACATGAGCTGCAGAATATCGCCTTTCCGGCGATCAGTTGTGGGATCTACGGTTATCCTATCGAGGAAGCTTGTCGGATCGCGGTGCACGAAACGTTGGCTTATCTGGATAAGAATCAGTTACCGGCAAGCGTCATCTTTGTTTGTTTCGGACGCGACATCTACGACGCGTACCAGGCGGCACTGGCTGCGTCGCGGTGAGAAGCGTGCTCTTGAACCCGGTGAAATGTTTGCCCTTAGCTTCTCGGCAAGCTCGAAACAGGGAAGCATTAAGCCCGTCGAATGGGCAAGAAATGATTGGAGGAGAGGTGCGGCGCTCGCAAGCAGAGCGAGGGTTCCGAAGCGTTCCTCGGCGTAGAAAATCGGGCTGGTGGGATTCGAACCCACGGCCTCCACGTCCCGAACGTGGCGCTCTAGCCAAGCTGAGCCACAGCCCGTCAAAAAGAAGCGTAGATTAGATCGACCCAAAGGCGAGGTCAACCTGGGATTTACTCGG
>JAFAZK010000134.1 GCA_019239825.1 Verrucomicrobiota bacterium
CCACGAACGATTTGAATCCGTAGCGTTTTGAAATAATCCGGCGAAACCGATTCAAATTCGGCGGTCGGTTCTTCACCGGGCTTGGGTACCGGCTGACCAACGATCCCAAAATCCGCGACGTAATTGCTGCCATTGAATGGTGTATTACTGCCCAGTGCAAAGGCCTCGACACCAGGGATCCTCTGAATTCGTTCCAAAAGTGATCCATAAAAGGCCGCCATCTCCTCGGTCTTAGGTGACTGATTGGATTCGTTTTGATATTTCGACTTCGACAGTTTAATCTCGACGGTCAGCAAATTGTGCGGGTCAAATCCGAGCGGCACTTTTTGCAGACTCTGGAAGCTTTGAATCAGCAGGGTGGCACTGACTAAAAGAAGACTAGCCAAAGCCACCTGCCCGATAACTAACAAGCCTTGGCTGCGTTGACGGGCGCCGCCTGCGGTACTGCCGTGACCGCCTGCTGTCTCTAGCGTCGCGCGGATGTTAATCCGAGACGTCTTCAACGCGGGCCATAACCCAAATACGAGGCCACTGCCTAAAGTTACCAGCGTCGTAAATAACAGGACCATCCCATTGATGTGAACTCCGCGAAACCGGGCAACATCGTGAGGGGCCAACGCTCGAATCGCTTCGAGACTGGTCTGCGCTAAAAGCAAACCGAGCATGCCGCCAAATACTGCTAATACTACGCTCTCGAATAATAGCTGGTTGATCAGCCGGCTCCGGCTAGCGCCAAGAGCCGCTCTCAGCGCGATCTCGCGTTGACGGGCTATGGCTCGGCCCAATAACAGGTTGGCAACATTCGCGCAACCGATCAATAGAACGAGACCGACAACCGCCACCAACAAGTAAAGCGTCATCCGATATTGTCCGACGGCGTCCTCCAACAGTGGCGTTGCTTGAGTAGAGATGCCCGAATTAGTGTCGGGATAACGAACCTCGAGATTTCGAGCAATCACCCGAAGGTCGGCCGACGCACTCTCAAGAGAAGCACCCGGCTTAAGGCGGCCCAGACAAAACAGCCCGGGATGCATACCCCGGTCCGTTACTGCCGGCTTGTTTTCGAAATGGCTGAAAGGCAGATAAACATCCATGCCCTCCGGGGTCATGATTTGCGGCGGGATGATGCCGATGATTTCGTAGTTAACATCATTCAGCACCAGGTTTTGGCCGATAACCCTCGGATCCGCCGCGAAACGGTTTCGCCAGAATCGATCGCTCAAAAGAACGACACCTGCTCCTCCGGGATGATCGTCATTCTCGGAAAACGCGCGCCCCATGGCCGGCTGAACTCCTAACACCCGAAAATAGCTCGAGGTCACGAATGCGCCGTGAACCCAGACGGGATCGCCATTGCCGGTTAAATTGAAGTTATCTCGACGAAAAACGGCGAGATCTTCGAATGAATGTTGGTTCGCCCGCCAGTCGAGATAGTCGGGATAGGCTACCGACATTTTCGGATAAGCCGGGCTCGTGTCCATGATCGTGCATAACTTCTCCGGGTCCGGATAGGGCAACGACTCCAACAGAACCGCATCGACCAAGCTGAAAATGGCGGTATTCGCGCCAATAGCGAGCCCCATGATCAGGACGGTAGTAATGCTGAATCCAGGCGATTTTAAAAGTAACCGGATGGTGTAACGCAGATGAGAGATTAGGCTGCGCATGCTAAGCAATAGCCAATAGCCAATAGCCAATAGCCAAGGGTTAAAAGTTAACTGGCTTCCGTTCAAACGGGATCTGCCTTCTATCTATCCGTTCAATATTCATTCCTTCATTCTCCTATTCTTCAACATTGGCTATCGGCTATTCGCGAAGCGCCTTGATCGGGTCGATGCGGCTCGCGCGGAAAGCAGGTAATAAACAGGCGATCAATGCAGTGAGACCAAGACCGAGGACACTGACCGCAATCGAAACTGGATCCATGGCAGAGACCCCATATAACATACCGGCGATCAGCCCGGATAGAGCCAGGGCGGTCACCAGTCCAATCAACAGGCCTATTCCAACGATTTTAAGTCCTTGGTTGACGACCAGCGCTAGGATGGAGGTAGCTTGTGCGCCCAGGGCAATCCTAACCCCAAGCTCGCGTTTCTTCTGACTGACCGAATAGGAAAGAACACCGTATAAACCAACGGCGGCTAATAGCAGAGCAACGGCCGAAAATGCGCCGACTACCACAGACGCCAACTGCCGGACGGCAAACGACCTTCCCACGAGGTCGTCCAATCGCCCAACGTTCGATACCGCCAGACTCGGATCCAGGTCCGCCACCACCGTCCGCAACGGCTCGATTACCAAGCTCGGATTATTCCGGGCATGGATTACTAATGTCGCGAAATTAATCCGATTGGGTTCGGTATTTTGCGCGTAGGGATAATAACACTGATACGGGGTCGGTTGTGATTCCGGATTATCATATTGCACGCTGCCTACGACTCCTACGACGGTATAGAAATTCCGTTTCAGACCGACACGGTCATGAAAATCGTAGATCTGTTTTCCGATCGGATCCTGATCGGGGAAGAACGATTGCGCAACGCTCTGACTAATGATTACTACTTTCTCTTTTTCCGGGCCGTCCTGATTCGTAAACGTCCTCCCGCGAATCAGCGGTACACCCATGCTCTGGAAATAATCCGGCGAGATAAACTGGATTTGCCAAGCCGGTAACTGGCTCTGAGGTGGTTCCGGACGCCCTGAGATCCAAAAACCATCCAGATTGCCGGCTGGAGAAGAGGGCATGAACGGCAAAGCGCTATTCAGACCGACCGAGACGACACCGGGCAACGCTTTTGCGCGCTCCAGCAAATTATCAAAAAACTGGCGGTACGCAGTCTGATCCGAATATTTGGCATCCGTTAGATAAAGATCTGCGGTTAGCCGGTTAACTGCGTCGAAGCCGAGCGGCGTGTGCTGCAGCACCTGGAAACTTCTGGCCATCAGGCCGGCGCTGACTAACAGCATAGCAGTAAGCGCCACCTGACCTGCAACCAGTACCGCTTGGCCTCGATTGCGCGCGCGCCCGGCAGTACCGCCTCGCTCCCCACCCTGTTTGAGCGCGGACGCAAGATTAGTTCGAGAATTAACTAGGGCGGGGAACAGCCCAGAGAGTGCCGCCGTTAAAAGGGTAATCATCAAGACAAAGATTAAAGCGCCAGCATCGAGACGGACCTCCTGAAACCGGGCGAATTCATCCGGAGCCAAAGTCCTGATCGCTTGAAGCGACCAAGCAGCCGCAGCCAACCCGGCTAGTCCGCCGGCAAAAGCCAGAACTGCATTTTCGATCAGGAGTTGCGCAATCAGTCGCCTCCGGTTCGCTCCCAGCGCAGCGCGCACACTCATCTCTCTTGCCCGTTCCTGCGCCCGGACAAGCAACAATGTGGCAACATTCGCACACGTAATAAGCAGCAAGCAGGCTACGGCCGCTTCAACGAGCCACAGGGACCCGGAATAACTGCCAATCACGGTATCAAGGTAGGAAACCGCCCGGATACCGAACCCTTGATCCTGAATGTAACGGGTCGCCAAGTTTTGTTGAATGACCTCTAACTCCGCTTTGGCTGATTCCAAGGTAGCACCTTCCTTCAACCGGCCAAAGCAAGCGTAGTCATGGTTTCCCCGTTGGGTCATCTCGAGTGTCCCGTAAAAGCGACTTTGATTTAGCGGCACGTACAGATCGATCTTGGCCGACTCGCTTGCTACCGACGGGGTCACCCCGATTATCTGAAAGCTACTTCCATTGAGTGCCAAACTCGCACCGATCGCATTGGGATCGCCGTGGAACCTCGTCCGCCAAAAATGTTCACTCACTACTACTACCTGCGGCGCATCCGGCCGGTCGTCGGTAACCTCGATCGGTCGACCGATTAGCATCGGTCGGCTAAACAGTTGGAAAAAACTTCCCGAAACATAGGAACCGCTGATCAACTCCGGATGGCCATGCCCGGTGAGCGTAAAATCGTCGTTGAGCGAAAGCGCCATGTCCTGGAAAGAAAGTTGGCCGGCCTTGATATCGACGTAATCGGGGTAATCGACTGGCAACCGATCGAAACTCCGAAAAGCCTGATACACCTGCACCAACTGTTCCGGATGTGAATAAGGAAGCGGCTTTAGCAGAACCGCCTCAATCACACTATAGATAGTAGCATTTCCCCCAATCCCTAATCCAAGGACCAGGATCGCGGTGATCATGAATCCGGGCGAATTGACCAATCGCCGGATCGTGTGGCGAAGATAGGAGACTAGGCTACGCATATGGTTCAGGGTTTATTCACCACAGAGACACAGAGGGCACAGAGTCGACTGCGCAGGCAGGTACATTCTGGAATCTCCTGTCCCTCTCCCTGTCCTCTGTGCCTCTGTGGTGAAATCTTCATTCGCGGAGCGCAGTAAGCGGATCGATGCGCGTTGCCCGGAATGCGGGCAGCAAACAGGCCAGGAGCGCAGCAAGGGCGAGCACCAGCGTACCGGTTAACAGCGCGGTCGGATCGGTTGCGGATATGCCGTAGAGGACGCTTCCTATTATCTGGCCTAAGATGATGCCGGCACCGACTCCAATGATTAGCCCAACGCAGATAATGCGGAGTCCCTGGTAAGTAACCAATTTAAGTATATTCGTTGCTTCGGCTCCTAAGGCCATTCTGACGCCGATCTCCCGTACTCTCAGACTCACGGAATACGAAAGAACCGCATACAATCCGATCGAAGCTAACAGCAAGGCCACACCGGAGAACAAACTGACGATGATCAGCGAGAGTCGTTTTGCCGTGAAACTCTTGGCGATCTGATCGTCATAAGGACCGACGTTAGTTAGAGGAAGATCCGGATCAATCGTCTCGACCGTTTTTCGTAAGGCAGGAACCAAGGCTCTAGGGTCGCCATTGGTGTGGACCACCAAGGTTTCAAATTTCTTGTATTCTCCGAACTGACTGGCGGATTGGGTATACGGGAAATAGGATTGGAACGGGGTATCCTGGATCTCCGGGTCCCGATGCTGAACATTAGTCACTACGCCGACAATAGTGGTAAGATGGCGTGGTCGATTGTAAAGATCCCCCCGGTCATCGAGTTGTTTTCCGATTGGATCTTCTCCACCAAAAATGCGGCGAGCGATACTCTCGTTAATAATCACAACGCTCTCTGCGTTGTCTTGATCTCGCTCATCAAAGAAGCGCCCTTTTAACAGGGGTATACCCAGGGCCCGAAAATAGCCGGGCGAGACAACTTGATGAACCATCCAGGGTAACCGACTGACGTCCGTCACCGGCCGTCTAGCGACGATCAAATTCTCGAGATCAAAGTTCTCACCGAAAGGAACTCCGTCGTTCAAACCAGTATCAAGGACGCCGGGCAGACGTCGCACTTTCTCCAGCAAAGAATCGAAAAAGACTTTCCTCTTTTCCCCGTCCGCGTACTTGGTACTGGCCAAGTAGACATCGGCGACCAGAACGTGGTGGCTATCGAATCCTAACGGAACGCTTTGTAGAGTCAGAAAACTCCGCAGCAACAATCCTGCTCCAATCAGAAGCACAGAGGCCAAAGCCACCTGGCCGATCACCAAAAGATCTTGGCTGCGCTGACGTTCGCGGCCGGCAGTACCAGTTCTTCCGCCCTCATCCCGGAGCGCAGATGCTAAATTCGCGCGAGACAGAACCAAAGCAGGAAACAACCCAAAGAGCAGAGCCGTCAGCAACGTCACAACAAACACAAACAGCAAAGCAGATCCATCGATTGAGATTGCCTGCAGGCGAGTGATTCTACCGGGATCAAGGACTTTGATTAAGGAAACCCCCCAGCAAGCGGTTAGTAAGCCAACCCCGCCTCCTACCAGCGCCAGGATTAAGCTCTCGCTCAAGAGTTGAACGACCAGGCGTTCCCGACTGGCACCAAGAGCAGCCCGAACCATTATCTCTTTGCTCCGTTCACGGGCCCTGGCTAGCAACAGGTTCGCGGTATTTGCACACGTAATTAACAGGAGACAAAGTACCGCCCCACCTAGCAGCCAAAGGGTCGTCGAATAGTCGCTAACCACACTATTGAGCAACGGCACCAGCTTAATCCCAAATGGACTGCTAGTATCCGGATACTGAGTGATTAAATTTTTGGTGAGGACCTCAAAATCCAATTGCGCCTGGTCCAGGGTCACACCGTCTTTCAGCCGGCCAATGCAATCAAACATATGGCCGCTGCGACGATTGCTGACATCTTTGTAGTTCGGGGCGACCGTGAACGGTACATACAGGTCCATCCGCTGGAGCTCGTTGCCCTGCGGCGGACTAATCCCGACGATCTGGAAAGTGCTCCCATTCAAAGTGATGTTTTTGCCAAGTACTTTCGGATCCCCATGAAAGCGTTTCCGCCAGAGGCCGTCGGTCAACACCACAACATTAGCTGCCGCTTTTTCCTCCGCTTCTCCGAAAGGGCGGCCAAGCAGAAATGCTCTGCCCATGACAGAAAAGAAATTGCCAGTGACGTAGGCACCTTCCAGGCGTTCCGGCTCAGCATCGCCAATGATCTGAAAATCGTCTTCGCCGATCAGAGCTAAGTCCTTGAGGGTATGTTGGCCGGCCCTGAAATCCCGGTAGTCGCTAAAGGCCATGTTCATCCGCGGAGCGTCTTGGGTTGGTTGATAAATCCTGACCAACCGATCACTCTGCGGATAGGGCAAAGGCTCCAACAGGACGCCATGGATCAGACTGAAGATCGCGGTGTTGGCGCCGACACCCAGCCCCAGAATCAAGATCGCCGTGACGGTAAATCCCGGTGACTTTAGTAGTAACCGGATGGTATGCCGAAGATGGGAAATTAGGCTTCGCATCGCAGTTCGGAATTATCACCACAGAGACACAGAGAGCACTGAGTTAAGACGTCCAAAGATTTAACAGATTGCGGCCATACCGGTGTCGAGCTCATACAGTTCTCTTTTCTCGCGAAACCTCGCTGAATCTCTTACCTTTGTGTTCTCTATGTCTCCGTGGTGAATCTTGATTTCATCAGCGACCAATAGCCGGCAGCCAAGGGTAGGAGTCAGTTTTGCGCGCTTGGACCGAGTTGTCGATGACTTGGCTGGAGATGACCGACGTTCGTGCTCCATGCGCTTTGCGGTTAAGGTTCATACTGGATACTCCTATTCCTCTTCGCCTTGGCTACCGGCTGTTGTTCACGGTCACAAATTTTTCACGACAGAGACACAGAGGACACAAAGTTCAGACCGGTTCAGATTTGATCTTCTACGTACGAAACCGCTTTCACTGCTAGTTACATGTCCAGCAGCCGGGACGTGTGCGACTAACGAAAATCCAAAGCCTGGTTTTCTCTTACCTCCGTGCTCTCTGTGTCTTTGTACTGAAATTGTCTCTGCGACCTTCGTGTGTCCAACCAGGTCTCGTTGTTATTTTCCAAAGACTCACTGATAACAATCAGCACACAAAGCTCGCGAAGCTGGTTCTTCTCTTCCACGCTCAGACCATCCTCGTTTTCTGGGGACTCCTCTCGTCCGCCGATCGATGAAGTTATATCCTCTGGTAAGTGCCTCATCTTGGCATTTCCTAACTCCGTGCACTCTGAGTCTCTTTGGTGAGATCTATTGTCCAACGACTCGCGGTGTGGTTTCCCCCTCACTCTCGCTGTTTTCGGCGACGATCTGGCCATCGAAGAGGTGAACGGTTCGGTCCGCATATCCGGCAAACCGTGAGTCGTGGGTTACCATGCAAATGGTGGCTCCTCCTTGATGCAGTTCGGACAGCAGGTCCATCACCGCATCGCCATTTTTACTATCCAGGTTACCGGTCGGCTCGTCTGCTAATAGGATTGATGGCGAACCAACCAAGGCCCGGGCCACCGCGACTCGTTGCTGTTGTCCACCGCTCAGCTGATTCGGATAATGGCGCTGGCGATGGCTCATGCCGACTCGATCCAAGGATTCCAAAACCCGTTGTTTCCGTTCGTTCCTAGGCATTTCGCCGCGGTAGGTTAACGGTAGTTCGACATTCTCGTATACGGTGAGATCGCCGATCAGGTTGAAACTTTGGAAGATGAACCCGATCTCCCGATTGCGGATCCTCGCTCGCTCAGACAACTTAAGCTGTTCCACTTGTCTGCCATTCAGCCGATAGGCGCCTTCCGACGGTGAGTCTAACAAACCCAAGATCGACAGCAGCGTGGATTTACCGCAACCGCTGGGTCCGGCGATCGCGACATATTCCCCTTGCAGAATCTTGAGATAAATCCCGGCTAACGCGTGGGTCTCAATCTCATCGGTAAGAAATACCTTCTTTATATCATCTAGATGGATCAGAGGATCGGTGTTCACAGTTCGCTGTTCGCTGTTCACGGTTGGGTTTGGCGGTTAGCAGTTGGCGGTTTCAATCCTTCTCGTACTCGTCGTCGTCCTCGTTCTCTGTCCGGTGCGTTTTGAGTTCAAAGTAGGCGGGGACAGTAATCAGTGTTCGGTATTGGCCTTCAGCAGTGTTGACCATTTTCATTACACATGTGTCGTGAGCAAAGTTGCGGATTCGTTCGACTTTTTGGAGATTTCATTTCTCACCTACCAATCACTCACATGGCGCCTCGCCCGGCATTTCCAACCCTCGTCCTAGCCGAGGGGCAGCGCTCCCGTATCACCTCAGTTGAATCCGTTCGTGACTATCAAAAGCGCTGGTATCGGACAGAATCACGCGCTCGCCGGGCAGCAAGCCGTTCAGTATCACAACCTTGGTAGCGGAACCGCGGCCTAACTGTACCTTGGTTCTGGTGGCGGTGGCGCCGTCTGCGCCTAAGCGGAACAACCCGATAGTAGAGTCATCCTGACCAAATGCTGGCCGGCCGACGTAGATGGCATCCGCTAATCTCTCTAGTTCAATGGTTCCTTCTACACTTAGGTCAGGTCTTGCCCCTTTGGGTAGTTCCGTCCCATGGAAGGTAACGTCGACCAAGACGGTTCCTTCTCTCACCGCTGGATCAATTCGAGCCACCGTACCGCTCACAATACTGCCATTGCGCATATCAACTTGCCCGGTCTGACCGATGGCAATGTCCCGGGCTTGCGTCTCCGGAATTTTGATCTGCGCTTTCAACTTTGTGTTGTCCGCTACTCGGGCGAGATTAGTACCCGCGGAGACTCGTTGGCCGACATCAACGGCAATTTGTTGAAGGACGCCGTTCATCCCGGCTCGGACTTGCAACGCATCGACCTGACTGTGACGCAAATCTGCTTGGGCTTTGGCCTGTTCCAGATCGGTTTGGGCGACCGCCATTCTCGGGGCCATGGATCGCTTAGCGAACTCGTAACGCTGTTGTTCTACCTCAAAGTTCGCTGCCAGTTCGACCGCAGCAATTTGTGCTTTCTTATAATCGAGATCGGAAATCAGTCCGCCTTTTGCCAGTCGTTGATCGGCCTCCAGCTCGGCTTTAGCGGTGTCACGGTCAGCCTGAGCTTTGGTGAGAGCGGCTTGTCGCTCCAACAATTCACCTTCCAGCTCGGATTGTAGTTGGGTTAGTTTGGCTTGAGCGCTCTTAATCGCTGCATCGGCGTCCCTCGCTTCCTGCTCTAGCTCGGCACTGCTTAAAACCAATATAACAGAATTCGCAGTTACCTCTGTTCCCGGCCAAATCACTATTTGCTCGACTCGAGCATCGGTTCGAGCCGGGATCCAGCGGACATCCTCCGGCACCAGCGTGCCGATTCCGCGCACGTCTCGAATCAATGGTCCTCGCGAGACCGTGTCGATCCAGACGGAGCTGCGGTCAACCGCGGGCAGAGCCGGTTCAAGCCGGGCGACGAAAACACTAACTCCCGTCACCAGCGCTGCGGCCAGCAAGAGCAGCAACACGTTTCTGCGCCATTTTTTTTGGCGGTAACCGATTCGGGGAATATCCATCCGCGAACCGTCCGCCGGAACAGAGAACCCTGCTTCTGCTTTCTTTTTTGGCAGCACGCGGATCGTCACGGTTAGGAATTTTGAACTACGCAGGTCGGTTGGACATTCTGCCCATCACTGACGACTGCCGATGCTCTTGGAGCATTCGATTGCGCTGAAGCCGGTGTGATCTGGGACAGACTCAAGAGCATGCTGATTGCGGTGCTCGCAGCGAAGACCGCCCACACGGCTGACTCCGCTAAGCCAGTACCACGAACCGCTCGTTGAGACTCTCGTTGAAATTGCATGATCGGAGAGAATGGGATGATTTTCATAGTAACAGCCTCCGTACACCCCATATGCACTTGGCATGCCAAGGTCGAGAGCATATTCATAAGATGATGTCCATTAGATACTTACGCATTATCCAAGATCTAACACTCCTTAGAAAAAGATCTCAAAATAGGATTGGGATTCTCAATTTGAGACGGGCCGCGACGGGCGACAACGGCATAAGTGGACGGAGTGGATACCGTGGACCGAGTGGACGGAGTAGTCGCGAGGTCCCGGGCCAATCGCCTTTCAGCTTTCACCCCTCCCTCCCTCGGCGGCTAAGACCGGCAAATGCAGTTCAGCGATGCAGCCGACGATTCCGTCGGTGCGATTTTCCAGTGTCAGGCTGCCACCATGAGCCTCTGCGATTTGGCGGCAGAGGACTAAGCCGATACCGGATCCACTCGACTTGGTAGTAAAGAATGGGACGAATAAGTTGGTCGGGTTGGCGATGCCGCTGCCTTCGTCGATGACCTGGACCAGCCATTCGGTTTGCGACCTATACCAACCGATTTCCACGTCGTGACCCTTTTCCAGGCTGGCATCAACGGCGTTCTTGACCAGATTGATCAAGAGTTGCTCTATCTGATCTCTGTCAATATTGGCTACGGCTTTTTCCGTCGACGTTGTTTTCACGGTGAGACGGGTCTCCAAGGCAGCGACTTGCCTGATAATTGGGCCAAGCTCAACCGGTCGCAATGTCGGCGGGGGTAGCCGGGCCAGCCGGGCATAGGCGGTCATGAACCGACCTAATGCTGAGGCCCGATCCCGAATAATTGCCATCCCACCTTGAAGATCTTTTTCCCATGACCTCGGGCGTGTCTCTTCGTTTTGCGTGAGCAGATCACTCAAGCTCTCGGCAATCGACTGGATCGGAGCTAACGAATTGTTAATCTCATGCCCAAGGACCCGGATCAATCTTTGCCAGGCTATACGCTCTTCTTCCCGGAGAGCACGTCCGAGATCGGTTAACACTAACAATTGATGCGGACGGCCGCCTTCGCGGAAAGTTGTGCGGCGCAACCCCCAGCGCGTTCCGGATCGCCCAGGAAAATCTCGATCAATGAGACGGACAGGATCGCCCGCCAGACAATCATCGAGACCTAACTCAACCGCGTCGTGTCCGAGAACGTATTCCTGGCGGCGCATCAACAATACCGCGCCTGCGGGGTTCATGAGTCGCAACTTTCCTTTCTCGTCAAACGTAAATACCGCTATTTCAACAGCGTCGATCACCGCTTTTAGCAGGGCACTAGCTTCGGTTGCTAGTCGTCTTTCGACCAGCAATTGATCGCCTAATGCATTGACTTCCCGCATGACTTCGCCCAGAGAATCGGCTTGGCGAGCCGCCCGCGCTCGCAACGAATAATCACCTTCGCGAAGCGCTGCCAGCAAATTGGTCAACGTGCGGATCGGAAACAGCACCTGCTGGCGGACCGCCATAACCACGGCAATCCAAATTCCCACTGCGATCACGGCGATGGTAACTCTGACTGACCAAGGCCAAGTCGAATGCCATAGCATGAATAGCGTTGCCGCGACCGCAGGTCCGCCCGCAACGAAGGTAAGAACCTGGACAGAGGTCTCAAATGGCAGATTCCGCCAACGGAGCAAGGGACGTCGGGAGGAGTCGTGCATGGGGAAAGATAATCTCACGCAAAGACGCAAAGACGCAAAGGTAGGAGATAAGCAATGATCGGGGAGAGGTTGTTGGTGGTGTCGCTGAGCGAGATCGGAGGTTGAACGCTTGGAGGAGAGCCGCTTTTAACCGTTGCTAAACGCAGCGCGAGTTCTTCCGTATCGTACCAAACGACCAAACCCTTACGCAACAGGCGGCTCCCGCGAATTACCCAGCGTGCCATCCCCCAATGGTAGTCCAAAAACCGTACGAGGAACCTATCGCACATGGCACGCGACGAGACGTTCCCGGGAGCCGCCTGCTACGGAACGTTCCGATACATGCCAAAATTTTTCGCGCGATTATACGGTTTGATGTGAGACCGGTTTAGAGCGGCTCCCCTCCAGGCGTTGAACCTCCGATGCCGCTCGGCGACGTACCTCTCACCTCTCACTAATCACTTCTCACTACTCACATCTCACGTCCCCAGTCACAGCCCGTACTGCTGCAACCGACGGTAAAACGTGCTCCGGCTCAAACCGAGGGCTTCAGCAGCTCGCCGGGCGTTACCAGCGTAGCGGTTAAGTGCTTTCTTGATTAGCAACTTTTCGATGTCCTCTAAGGTCATTTCATCGAGGCGCGATGGGTCAGAAGCTGGCTGTCCTCCGATGTCGGCCAAGCCGAGATCCGGAGGCCGGATCTGAGAACTATCGGCCATCAGAACGGCACGCTCGATGGTGTGATCGAGCTCGCGCACGTTTCCCGGCCACCGATGATACGTCAGTGCCTTCTCGGCAGCCGGGTCAATCCCGGTGATCCGCTTCGCATACCGGCCAGCGTGACGATCTAGAAAATGTTGGGCCAAGGGAACGATGTCTTCCGGGCGGTCGCGCAAGGGCGGAATCTGAATCTCGACTGTACGCAGCCGGAAATAGAGATCTCGCCTAAACCGGCCGGCTTCAACCTCACCGGGTAAATCGGCGTTGGTTGCTGACAAAAGCCTGACACTCGCGCGCCGGGTTTTCGAGGAACCAAGCCTTTCAAACTCACCAGTTTCGACAGTGCGCAGCAGTTTCGCTTGTTGGGAGAGCGGAATATTCCCGATTTCATCGAGAAATAAGGTTCCTCCGTCTGCGATTTCAAACCGTCCGGCCCGCTCATTCTTGGCGTCGGTAAAAGCCCCTTTCATGTGACCGAACAACTCACTCTCAAACAGATTCTCGTTCAGGCCGCCCATATTGACGGTTACAAAAGCCTTTTCAGCTCGCTGACTGGCGGAATGAATCGCTCGAGCAACGATGCCCTTCCCCGTCCCGTTTTCACCGGTCACCAAAACATTGGCATCGGAAGGCGCAATCCGCTGAATGGTCTCAACCACAGATCGCATTGCCGGAGAATGAGCGATGAGGCCACTGGTGGCCAATGCCGATTTTCGACTAGAGATCAGTCCGGCATCTCCGCGAAGGACCTGATTTTCGGACTCTAATCGCTGGCCACGCTGCTCGGCTGCCGAAAAATCGACCTGCGTCCGCACGATCGCGATTACCCGTGAGTTCTCCCAAGGCTTTTGAAAGAAGTCCCGGGCGCCGGCTCGCATGGCCGCAACAGCCAAATCGACAGTCGCCCACGCGGTCATCACGACGATCGGCGGAGCACCTTCAGTCCTCTTGATCTGGGCGATGAGGTCGAGACCTTCCTGGCCGCTCGTGGTGTCACGAGCATAGTTCAAGTCCAGTAGAACAAGGGCTACTTCAGTAGTTTGTAGCGTCCGAAGAACTTCTTTAGGGGACGTAGCGAGAACAACTTGATATCCCTCTTTCGCTAGAAGAATCCTCAACGCTTCCCGGACGGCGGCCTGGTCATCTGCGATCAGGATCAAAGGCTGCGATTGCATCTGCCCAATAGATCAACTGAATTTGTACAACCGCAAGTACAGTATCGATCGGGAAAATCGTCCTTACTTGGTTGAGTCCCTCTTGCCAGTTAAGTCCAAAGAACGATCCTATTCTTCGGAAAAGGGAACGCAGGCCAGCGCGGTATTTGTTTATCGCCGCCATTGAGCTGAGCCTTTGGCGTTCGTCGCTGTTGAGAGGAAGCTCGGATAACGCATACGTGCCGGCGCCAATTTGGGCTTCCGCGCTTTTTTGAAGATTCTTAACTGCTGGTTCCTCTAACTCTGCAACACCGTCTTAGAACCAGGGCAGAAAATCGAAACACTCCCTTAGCTGCAATTCGGCCACCCATCTAGCGGCGTGCTGTTCGAAATCTTCGTCGTTGCCGTTAAGGACTTCGACGAAGTAAATCGGTCCGATACTCTGGGCGACCGATATATGGGCTGCCTTTTGTCTCAGGTACTGGTTGAGCTCCCAAGAGCGATATTCACTGTGCAGGTAGTTTGGCGGCTTAGACAAAAAGGCGGTTGGAACCAGATCC
The DNA here is from genome assembly GCA_019239825.1 of Verrucomicrobiota bacterium. Taxonomy (GTDB): domain Bacteria; phylum Verrucomicrobiota; class Verrucomicrobiia; order Chthoniobacterales; family JAFAMB01; genus JAFAVN01. Next base: position 14,245 of record JAFAZK010000134.1, read on the forward strand.
GAAGCCGCTATCTGCTCGCGGGAAGATCATGGACTCCGGGAGCCCGAGGGATGACTTCACTTTTTTCGGCCGCTTCTAGTGGAGACAGGGACAGCAGCGGAGTAGCATTCGTTCCCTCGAACAAAGTCGACGGTAGTATACCATTCCAACGATCCGCCCTGGCGAGATCGATCACGAGCGGGCTTGTTTTTAGGATCTCAGCATTCATCCGGAGTACTGCCGCTCGCGATTCGCCTTCGAGCCGTATCGCTTCGGCTTTTCCCTGAGCGCTCAAGATTGCCGACTGCCGGTCAGCCTCAGCTAGTTTCAGCTTCGCTGCGGCCTCCCCGTTCGCTCGTTCGACCGTTTGCTGAGCTTCGTACTTGATCCGATTCACTGTATTCTCAGCGGCAACCGCTTCGTTCTTTGCTTTGACCGCGGCCTCCACAGAAGCTCGGAAGCTGTCTGAATAAACAATTCCCGAGATCTGAAAATCTACGACTTCAATGTGGTAGAGGTTGCCGAGATCATTCGATAGAACAGACTTGAGAGAATTTAAGATTTGGTCGCGGTTTTCACTGATTCGGGTAGTATTTTGCTGCGCAAAGATCTTCGCAGTCCGATCTGCGACAATTCGCTGGAAGTTTTCGGTTATATCAAAGTTCCCTGGACGGCCCACTTCATAAAGAAGCGGCAGCACCGCCTGAGGAGGAATGCGATAGGTCAAGCCGACGGTTACCGCGATCGGCTGATTATCGATTGTGTTTACTACCAGTTTGTCGAGCTTGAAGGTATCTAGAGACACTTGTAACCGATCGACCTGGTCGACGAGTGGCAACTTGAAGTGCAGACCGGGACCCAGCGGCGTTGCAGTTGTCACCTGGCCAAGCCGGCGCACGCCTGCCATCTCGGTCGGTTCAACGACAAAGTACGAGTCTAACGCGAATAACGCGATGAGGACCAACGCCACGACGCTTAGGATCAAACTAACAAGAAGTGATGGGCGCATTCTTGGTGGCCCCTGACGCTGTAGAATAAATTCTGGTGATCTGGTGTCGCTCATCTCAGCTATTTGGGTTCTCCGTTCGGAAACAGCATACGGACTACAACTCTCTCCAGATGGAGAGTCACAGCTTGCCAAAGGGCGGCATGGGTAGTGCCGCGGAGAAGTCATTAGCATCGGACATGCCAGTCTCGGAGTAGCAGCGTCCGGTCAGAGAGCCCTAGGAATCCCGCTAAAAGACGCGTCGAGGAAAGCGAAGATGAATGACTCGCATATTGTGAGTACGACACGGGCCGCGGCTCGCAACATGCGAGTTCCCCAGCCTGCGTCGCTCATTCGGCCACGTCAGACACGACCGGACGCGAGCGACGCAGGCTACCCGAGCAGAAGCGTTCTGTGGTATGTCAGACCATCTGCATTTCTATTTCTCGAAGAAAGATTTCGAAGGCATTTGGAGCTCTCTTTGAAAATTCAGGCTACTTTGGCAAACCGTACCGCCTGCAAAGTTCCAAATTGACTTCCAGTACGTTCACAAACTTCTCTCCGGCTAAGCCCCCGAACGCCGCTGAGGCGTTCGCCTGCAAGACTTGTTCGATCTCTTTGTGGATGTCAGCGGCATTCCGTTTTGTGTCGTCCGCCCACTTCGCGGCAACTCGCTCGAGCTGAAACTCGGCATTTTGTAGAGTGATATGGGGATCCAGTCCAGAGCCAGAAGCCATGACTGAATCACCCGGAACATCCTGAAGTTCAGCGTCTGGGTGTTCCTGGCGCCACATATCGAAAAAGGCGCCTTGGATGTCCGACCCTTCTTTAACCGGTTGAATGGACGTCTGCGACTTGCCGTCTGGGCCCGTTTGTGCCACTGGCGACGGGAACATGCCAGGGTGTTCCTGAGAAAAGTTCTCAAAGAAAAGCACGGCTAAGTCCGCTGCCTTGGGCTGCGGCGTATTTGGGTTCTTTTTCACCCATTCTGCAACCAGGTCCGGATGTGTCTTTGACCACGCATCCACATATTGGCCGTGTGTCGGGTCGGCATTCACCCAAGCCGTGGCCACAGCGTTGTGCAGGTCTGCCCACTGCGCCACGATGTGTGGATTGCCCTGGAATTTGTCTTGCTGAAACCAGGTTTCGATGTCGGGAGCGACCGACTGGCCGGACTTATATTTAACTATCGGTCCAAGCGCGGTAGCAACACGGTTACGCAACAGATAGTTCGATGCGGCATAGGTCGATGCTGCCGAAGCGGAAGCGTCGTAGGAAGCAGCAGACGGGCGCGGCTGAAAGTACTCGTCTTTGGTGAAGGGTTGAGCAATCAGCTTGGAACCGACAACATTTCCATCCGGCCCTTTCAACAGACTTCCATTGGCTTGGAAAGGAAAGAAAACCTGGCCGACTACCCAAACAACGCCTGGATAGACGACACAGCAAACGACAACGGTAAGGAACAACAACAACAGGCTTTTTGTTAAATAACGAAGCATGTCAAATACCTCCAAGAAATAGCGGACGATCAGGCGACAAAGTGGAAACCGACCATTATCAAATCGATTAGTTTAATGCCGAGGAATGGAAGAATGACTCCCCCCAATCCCCAGACCAGTAGGTTTTGCCTCAGGAGGGCGTCTGCCCCTAAAGGTTTGTAACTAACCCCCTTCAATGCGACCGGAATCAATGCCGGAATAATGAGAGCATTGAAAATGACGGCTGATAGAATCGCCGATGTTGGTGAGTGCAAATGCATGACGTCTATCGCTTTGAGCCAGGGCAAGGTGCCAGCGAAGAGCGCTGGAATAATCGCAAAATATTTGGCGACATCGTTAGCTACGGAGAACGTGGTTAGCGCTCCGCGAGTCATCAAAAGTTGTTTGCCGATCTCGACTACCTCGATCAGTTTGGTCGGGTCACTATCTAGGTCGACCATGTTGGCAGCCTCTTTGGCGGCCTGAGATCCAGCGTTCATGGCCAAAGCAACATCGGCTTGA
>JAFAZK010000226.1 GCA_019239825.1 Verrucomicrobiota bacterium
ACATATCCAACCTCGGCGTGAACTGCAGAAATGGGATAATCGCCCCTGGCCTGAATATATCCGCGTCGCTTTTAAGTGAGTTATCGACCGCCCACAGGAACGGGATCATCACCCAAATCGCCGCCAACCCAGCGATCGTGATCACAACGCCCTTGGACGCCCACTTCGAGTTACGCCACAGCACATTTTCCACAGCGACGTATTGTCACGCAAAGACGCAAAGGAAACCGCGAATGAACGGGAATGGGAACAATGAATTTACGCGAATCAAAAAGAAATCCCAGCCCCAGACAGGCGTCGTCTTCTGCAGCGTTGCCTTCCCCAGGCCGCGCTAGCCCGATGAGATCGCCATCTTCCGGCCCGTTGGTTACTCGCTCCGGGTCCTATTCGCCGCTTCCACTCCGTCCACCGAGTCCATTCGGTCCACTAAGTCCACTCCGTCCTCTGTCCACTCCGTCCACTTGCGGCGACACGTCCCAACGCCCACTTCCCATCACCTGTCAGACCACCCGGCTCGGCTATGCGCTTCGCCCGGTCAGCGCTTCACCCGCGCCAGCGCAAGGACCATAATATTAGCCACAAATAAAATCACCAGAAACGCACCGATGAACCACCATAACAAATTGATAAAAGCAGCCTGGGCTGCTTGCAACGGAACGGCCAGCGGCACCGAAACAACCTGCGCTCCAATTATGTCGTTCAGTTTCCAATCGAATCCATTAGCCGTCCCATAGAGCTTAATCATTTCCACAGGCGCCTTGTCGGCGGTGCTATGGCACTCTAGGCAACTAACATTGTTGACCGTGATCGGACGAGCTAAGAACAGCGATACCCCGTTCGGTGTATCGCGAGCCGCCGACATCTCGTGATGTGCTGTGTCTCCACGAAATTGATTAACGATGTCCGTTTCCCAATCTGTCGCTCGATCTCGCGGATTGGTAGGGTTCAGTGTTGCTTCTTTATAAAAGTAGTTAGGAAATTTCTCCCGCAGATATCCAAAGATTTCCGTCGCCGCGAACGCCGGTACGGATTGCGGATGGAACTCAGTATCCAGCAATTCATCGGACTTTCCTTTGATCGAGTTCAAGAAATCCTCCAAGGCACTCAGAGCATGCTGTTGTCCAAGCAGGAAGCCGCGCTTCACACCGGCTCGAAGATCGTTCGGAACATTTTGGTCAATCGATTTCGGGACTTCTTCGATGGTCTTGCGGAGTTCCGCTACCGCCGTCTGCAGCTTGAAATTCTTTTGCTGAAGCAGAGGAGCAACCTGTTTGGTAGTGTAGGTGCGGCTGGACAACGCTGCCTCCATGATAATACGAGCATTCTGCTCCACGTGCTCGCGCGCGGATTCGACCAACGCTTGTTCGGTGACGTAACCGATCGCACCGAAACAGAGGAGCAGGACCGGGATGAAGACGAGGTTAAACTTGAGCAATTTCATTCTTGTTCTCCGTCGGAGGCGATAACACATCGAAAACTGACATCATCCCTGCGAAAATAAGGGTCGTACCCCCGGCGATAAGAAGAGAGCATTTCCTCTGCCCGCGACGTCGCCCACGAGGCACCCCGCAGGGTCCGCCAATTCAAACCGGTCCGGTACTTGTCCTCACACCATTCCCAAACGTTGCCCCCCAAATTAGAAATCCCTTTCGCATTTGGTGTGAAAGCGTTAACCGGGGCGGTACGAGCGTAAGCATCATGATAACCGGCTATAACCGGCCAGTTTGCCGGTGCTCCCGCTCGGGATTCACTGCCCGCATAGTTACCAAAATCGTTCGGAGGAGGAAACTGGTTTCCCCAAGGATAAACATTCTTCACGCCCCCGCTCCGTTCCTCCGGAGTGCTTCCGATTTCCCGGGTTAGCCCCACCGCCAAACTCCACTCGGAATCGGTTGGTAAACGATATCGCTGAAACGCTGACAAGATCCCTTCTGCCCGCTCCTTTCGAGTCAACCAATCGCAGAACTGTCCGGCATCTTCCCAGCTAACCCCGACGACGGGATCCTCCTGAGTCTGCGCAAACCCCGGCTCCTTCCAACTGAGCGAGTTCAGCTTGAACCCGTTCTGTGTCACTACCGATGACATTCCTCCCGTGGCGTCGTAACCCGTAGCTTGGACAAACGCGGCAAAATCGCGCACCCGAGTCTGCCAAACCGCAAAGTGAATCTGACCCATCGGCACGAATTTCATATCGAGACTGTTCGACCATGGCTGTCCGGCGACCAGCGCCGCATGATTGACCGGAGTCGTTTTCGCCGGTGTCGCCAGCTTCGGCGTCGCTCTGGTAATCGTCTGTTGGGATGGCGGGCTAAATGATCTGGAGACGAACCACCAACCTAACCCAGCGCATCCGATCATCGTTAAAAGAAGATAAACCCATAGGTAGGATCGCCTCTTACGCTCTGTGATGCCGGATGTGGTTCCGGCCTGCGCAGCGCCTTCATCAGCGGCTCGTACCGTGGAAGTCTGCGCGAAGGCAGCCTGCTCAGGAACAGGTTGCGTACTAGAGATTGGCACCGCTGGCACGACCGGCAGTTGCTCTCGGACAGCGGTTAACGCTTCATAAAACTCGGTGGCCGTCCTAAAGCTTTGACCCGGCGTTAAACACCGGCGCAGCACCCGGTTTTCATCCTCGGACGCGTTCGAGAGGGGCGTAAAACCGCCGGGTTTACCACCGAGAAGTTCGTAGACCAGCAAACCGACCCGGATGACACCCTGCTCAATCCGTGAAGCTCCCGCCATTCCCTGTTCCCCACCCGTCGCCGTGTCACCAGGCTCACGGGCTCGCCCTAATGCGTCCATCTTGACCACAAACGTGGGCCACTCATCCAGAGGGCTCCGCAGAACCAGGTCTTCCGACGGTTCACCGAATCCTTCTGGGAAATGGACCATGATCTGGTGCAGATCCATTTCGAGCCAGAGATTGACGGCCAGTGCCGAGTCCACCGCCGGCGCAATCTGCATCAGCAATAAACAACTCTCTCTAAACGTCAGCGTTCGGCGCACCCGCAGCAGATCGGAGAGCGGGAATCCTTCCAGCCACTCGCATACAGCAAAACAATAGGATTCCTCTCGTTCAACCGTGAACACTTTTAGGAAATTGGGATGAGAAACCGCCTGGATCTGTTTTGCTTCCTCTTGAAGCTGCCTTAAAACCGGTTCCGGAACTCGAAAGAGCCGTAGACCGACTCGGGTCCGGGTACTCACGTCTTCCCCATAAAAAGTGTGCCGGGGATTCGCAGGGTCCAGGTCTTCAATCAGGCGATAGCGTCCTTGGACCATTTCACCAGGCGCCGGCAAGGACACCGTTCGTGGAGTGGCGTGTAAGACGATCGTCTCAAAATTGACTTCCCCGGAGATTGAGGGTTCTTCCGGTCCTTGGCGGCTTCGCAGTTTTTCAACGCAAGCTTTCAGTGCCCCTCTCAATGCGGCCGCCGTCTGGATGCGATTTTCTCGATCTTTCTCCAGCATTTGTCGCAACACGGTTACGACTTCACGCGGCAGGATGGCCAAGTCATCGAATGGCGGCGTACGATCCAAGTGCTGCGCAATGACACTGGCAATCGATCCCACGAATGTCGGTTTGCCGGTCAGCATGAACCACAGCGTCACTCCCAAGGAGTAAATGTCCGATCGGATATCTTCAGCCTGTCTGTCGAGTTGTTCTGGACTCGCGAAAAAGGGAGTACCTACAAAACCGCCTGAGGTAAGCGCAGCGCTGGATTGGACCAGGATCGATTTGGCCAGACCAAAATCGATAACCTTCACGATAATTTCGCCGTCACCTTCCCGGACCAGCATCAGGTTCGACGGCTTAATATCGCGATGAACCAGATGTTCCACTTCCGCCGCGATTAGCGCGGAAGCCACTTGTTGAGCGATTTCCAGTGCAAAAAGACAGGGAAGCGGTCCCTCTCGTTTCACCCTCTCCGTGACCGTTTCACCGTTAATAAATTCCATGGCGTAGAAATAACTCGAGCCATGTTCCCCAAGATGAAATATCGAGGCCACGTTCCGATGCCGCAGTTTGGCTGCGCTTCGCGCCTCCCTCAGAAAACGGCCAGCCGCAGTCGAATCCTCTAATAATCGATCCGAGATAACTTTTAGGGCGACATCACACTGCAGATTCTTATCGAATGCTTTGTAAGTGATGCCCATCGCCCCTCGCCCGAGTTCAACGAGGGAGCCGTCTTCATTTTGCAAAAGCCGATAATGTTCGAATTCAATCGGTTCAGCCATCTGGGTTCAGCCATCTGGGCGGATGCACCTCCATGGAAACATTCACCGGCAGCTCCGGGCCGGCATAGAATGCAACGCGATTGCTTTTACAATCTCCCTAAAATGAAGGCGTTACCGCCTGCGCGCAAGCGCTTCGCCTCACAATGGAGCGCTAGCTCGGCGGCGAGACCCAAAGTTGGGAACGGGATTGAGTCTGCGCTTCCTAGGAAAGCCGCACTCCTTTCGGCTTTCACTTCTCTCTCTATTCCCCATCTGCGTAAATCTACGTACATCTGTAGTTCGTCTTTCTTTGTGCCTTTGCGTCTGATTTTAATTGGCTACCGGTCGCGCCGTCTCGTCCGCCATAGTTCGGGAATGGGAGATGAAGGAGGAAGTCCGGCGTCCGCGGGACGACGGAGGAAGGCTTGGCGAAGGCGGATTCATTCATAACCGGTCATTACTTAGGACTTGCGAAGCTGAATCCACTTGCGATTTTTTTTTGCGCCTTTTGTGCCTTTTTGTGGCTATTCTCCGACCGTCCTCAGAATGAATCAGCCATCAAACGAAAACGACATCCCCCTCCGAGGCCCCGCTAAGGAGATCGGCCGGGTCATCAAACCGTGGTTTTCCTTCGCCGTGGTCGGCCTTTTTGTCTTTGCCTGCTTTTACACCTTAAAGCTCGCCAAAGATTTGTTCCTCCCCATCGTACTCGCCGGTTTTCTCGGATTCCTCCTGACTCCCGTTACCCGTGGGCTAAAGAAAATCGGTTTATCGGCATTCTGGGCGCCGCTGGTGGGCACGCTCGGTTTCCTTACTATCTTGCTCTGCTTATTCGGCGCCCTCTGGTTCTCCTTAGCTCAGTTCCAGCCTGACTTGCCCCAATACCTCGACCACATCCAGGAACGCTTGGCGCCGATTATCGATTCTGTCCAGAAAGGCTCCGCGTCCATGGATCGCCTCAGCAATTGGCTAAACCCTGGGAGCGGCCGCGAGATCAGCATCCGCGGGCCAAGCATCCCGGAAATCGCGCTTAGTAACGCCCCGACCTTCCTCGCGCTCATCATCGTTGTTCACGTCCTCGCGTTCTTCCTGCTCCTTTACGGCGCGCGCTTACTAAAAAAGCTCGTCGATATGATCCCCGGCGTATCCGAGAAACAAAACGTGATCGAGATCGCAGCCGAAATCGAACAGACAGCAGCCCGTTACTTTACTTCGGTCACATTGATTAACGCCGCTCTCGGAGCAAGCGTCTGGATCGCCGTCGGCTTATTAGGGTTACCGCACCCCATCCTTTGGGGCGTCGCCGCATTTTTACTTCACTATATCCCCTTCATCGGAGCCACCGGCGGCATCATCGTCATGACCCTGGTTTCCCTGATCCATTTCGATTCTGTCTGGTACGCATTCCTTCCTCCTTTAGCCTATCTCCTGTGCGCCGCCGTAGAAGGCAACCTCGCCACCCCCCTATTTCTTGGCCGTTGGTTAATTTTGAACCCCATCGCCATCATCCTCTCCTTCCTCCTTTGGTCCTATCTCTGGGGCATAGCTGGCACCCTCCTCGCCGTCCCCATCCTTGCCACCTTCAAAATCTTCTGCGACCGCATCGACCCCCTGAAACGACTAGGCTCTTTCTTAGGCCACCCCTGACGCACTGCGCTTACAGCGCAGCGCGAATGACAAATAGCAGATAGCAAATAACAAAAGCCCATTTACCCATCTGCATCCCGAAAGACCCCGCCTTCTACTCCGTCCACTAAGTCCACTTCCACGCACTGCAGGGACTAAATCGTCCTCGTCCTCGAAAGCGGTGGGCGCCGCATTCGCCGTTTCGCCATGTCCACCTATCGCCGACGCATTTGTCCTCTGTCATTTGTCATCTGTCATTCTCGGCGCGCTGTAAGCGCGCGAAGCCGCTGCCGCGATCGCATCTCGCCCAAGTCCCGACTTAACAATCCGAATCAGTTCTTCTTCGCTGGTCTCCGAAGTCGACGCGTCCATCACAATTTCCCCAGAGTGCAAAAAGTTAATCCGATCACACACCTCAAACACCTGGTTGTAACTGTGCACGATCAGAATAATCGACACCTTACGTTCCCGGCGCAGATTTTGAATTAGGCCCAGCACGTTCGCACCCTCGCGCACACCAAGCGCGGCTAACGGCTCATCCAACACCAGCACTGTCGGCGACGAATAAATCGAGCGAGCCACTGCCACCGACTGCCTTTGCCCACCAGAAAGTAATTCCACCTTACTGTTCACACTCGGAATATTGATTCCTAAAGTACCGAGATAACTTTCAGCCAGATCTCGCATCTTCCGGTTATCCAATAGTTTCAGCCCGAGAATGCGTTTATGATACTCCCGCCCCATGAACATATTGTGATACACGCTGAGATCCCCGATCAGCGCGAGATCCTGATAAACCGTTTCGATCCCATGGGCCCGTGCTTCTCGTGGTGAGCCGAAACGCACTTCTTTTCCATCCAAAACGATCGTTCCGTTATCCGGTTGATGGAATCCGGACAGAATTTTTATCAAAGTCGATTTTCCTGCACCATTATCGCCCACTAATGCCAGAACTTCCCCTTGCCGGAGCCTGATACTGACATCCACTAGCGCGGTAACCGCTCCGAAAATTTTGCTGATGTGGCGCATCTCCAGGATCATCGGACTCTCCGCACTCAGCGCTGGAATATCGGCTGCACTCATATGCGTCTCCGGGCACGAATCCGATCAACCTGAACGTTCAATATCATCGCGGCGAGAATGCCGGCTCCCAGATAGATATCCGATACGGTCGCTTGGGCGCCCATCATTACTAAGCCGTTGTTCAGCGTGGCGACAACAAATGCCCCGATCAAAGCGCCAATTGCGGTACCCGAACCCCCTAATAACGAGGTGCCCCCAATCACCGCCGCCGCGATCGCTTGCAGCGTGAGAAAAGGTCCTCCGGCCGCCGGATCGGCCGACGAAAACTGGCAAGTGTTTAGGATCCCAGCAAAACCGGCAAAACCGCCGGCTATCATAAAATTATAGACTTTGATCCGATTGGTTCGCACACCGATCTCACGCGCCCCGACGAGATTGCTTCCGGTCGCCACCGTGTGTAGGCCAAACGTTGTTCGGTGTAACACCAGGGTCATCGCTAAGATCACGAACACCGCCCATAGCAGAGGACTGAACGCGGTGATTCCATGCCAGGAGAAAATCGAATCATTGCGCGGATCTAACAGACTCTCACCGAAGATCGCATTAAACGGTTGTTCTACGGGCGTTACAATTGGTTGGCTGTTATAAATCGAGACCACAACCCCTTGCAGAAGGAAAAGTGTTCCCACGGTTGTGATCAAAGAAGGCACTCGAAACCGCACGGTGATCAGTCCATTCACAGCACCTACCAGGACCGAGAGCACAACACCCACTAACGCTCCCACGGCCAAAGGCGTACCCCAGATGGCCGACATCAACGCCATCACATACGGCGCCAGCGAAAACGTACCGCTCACCGAAAGATCGATCTCGCCGGTGATCATCAGCATGACCTCAGCAACCGCGATCAGAGCAAGCCGGCTCGTATCCCGCAGCACCACTCCCAGGAATTGAACATTCAGAAACTGCCCATTACTCCCTATCTGAAAGTAGGTGACCAGAAGCACCGCAATGACCGCGATACTCGCCTCGCGGTGACGCGAGAGCAGAAATAATAGCCTCTCCCAAAGGGTGGTCGGTTTCTTGACACCAACCACCCGCTCTCTCTCCGATACTTTCGTCGTATCCACTATAAATATGTCACCGCTACGCGGTTCTACGAGGCTGCGCTATAGACAGTATCTCCATCTGCGTAAATCTGCGGCCATCTGCGGTTCTCCCACCTTTCATTTTTCACCTATCACTAATCACCGCTCCCTATCCGCTTGGCGCTGCAAGCGCGAAGCCTACGTCGGCTCGGCGTTCGTCGAACCTTCAAACCGCGACTTACCAAGGTAATGTTCGATATTATCCTTGGTCACATAAGCGTGACTCGTATCGCAGTCGGTCGGTCCCACTAGCCCGTTCGAAACCTTGTATAAATACATCTGCAGCAGGGGTAAGAACCCTTGCAGATACGCTTGTTGATCGACCGTAAACGCCACATCACCGGTTTTAATGAAGCCTAGCGTCTGCGGAAACAGATCGAACCCGGCCACCACCACCCCAGATTTGGCCAACCCATATTTATTTGCTACGAACCCGCATGCATACGTGTCAGAACCACCAGTTGCGAACAAGCCGGCCACATCCTTGTGACTCAGATAATAGCTTTCAATTCGCGAGATCTCCGTAGCCGGATCCGGGCCGGCGTTCACCACATCGTACGTAATGCCATTCCCATGATCTTTGATCGCCTGAATATAACCATCTAAGCGTGGTTGCGTATTGAGCGATCCCGGGACGCCGATCTCCAGCATCACGTGCTTCCCATTTGCCTTCTGGACCAGCGGTAACCACTTCATAGCGGCATTGTAACCGGACTGAAACAACGGCTGACCCACATAGGCTAAACGTTTATTCGGACTTCCCGCGGGAACATCCGCATTAAAAGCGATCACCGGAATACCCGCATCACTCGCCGCATCCACGGCTGCATCGAACGCCTTCGGATCCACTAAACAGACAGCAATACCGTCCGCCTTTTCCGCGGCGGCTGTTTGCACCGCGTTGACCATCTCAGACACCACATTTTTCTGAGAACCTGTCCATTGATACTGGCACCCAAGCATAGCGCAAGCATCCTGAATCCCGTAGATCGTCGGCGTAAAGAACTGATCAAGTGTCACGTGGCAGACAAAGAAGAACTTGTACGATTTCTTCGGCAGCCCGCTCGACGAAGACGTGTCGGCTCCGAACGCTGTATTCAGTCCGCTACTTAGAGCTGCACTTCCCAATCCTAATTTTGTCGCCAAGGCAAACGCCCGGCGCCGGCTGATCGCAATCATTTCCGATTGCTGGGGGGTCTCATTGTCCATTTCAGATGGTTCCTAAAGTTTTGCTAATGAATGCCGCCGAAGATGATAAATCCAGGCCGGCATAGGGGGATTTGCTTCAATAACCAACAACCTAATTTAAAACGTAGCATTACTACCGCAACCTGTCCCCTGTCAAAAAGAATCACCGCCTCAAACCCCTGCAATGTGGCACTTGCAGGTCTCCTGAAAAACCAAACGTAATCACACTACGCCCACGCACGGCGACCCAACGCCCTCGTACTCGTCGTCGTCGACCTCGTACTCGAAACCGTCCGGCGCCGTATCGCCCATTCGCCTTTCCCCGTCCCTTTCCACGCCAAACCCCGGACGCCGAACGCCAAACGGCATCACCTTTCACTTTTCACTTCTCACCTTTCACATATGATTCTTCCTGCAAAGCGCGCCTCCACGCTTCGCACCCATCCCCCAACCTGCATACATATGAAGAAGTTAATCACCACGGCGGCTCTGGTTTCCTTATCCGCACTGGCTCAGTTCGGTATCCCGGCTAAAGCTGCGGACACAGCCTCCTCTGACTGTTTCAAACCGTTCTCGCCAGAAACTAAAACCCTCCAGTTCAAGGCTAAAAAGCCCCCGTACCGAGTTGCCCTAGCGAATGGTTACATCGGTAACACCTGGCGCATCGAGATGATCAAATGTCTCCAGCAATACGCAGAAGATCCTCAAATCAAACCTTTGATTAAAGAACTCAAAATCGTCAGTACCGGAACCGATGTGGCCGCTCAGATCGGAGCCGTTGATAACTTTATCAACGCCGGATACGACCTGATCATTATTAATGCCGTCAGCCCTACTGCATTCAAACCGGTGATCGAACGCGCTAAACGGGCCGGCGTCATCCTTGTCTCCTTCGATAACATGATCGATAGCGACCAAATCCTTGCGGTTAACGAAGACCAGCACGAGGCCGGCCGCCTCATGGGTGATTGGATCGTTAAACAGATGGGAACAAAAGGTAACGTTATCGAGGTACGCGGTCTCGCCGGTAACTCAGTCGATCTCGACCGCCACAAAGGCCAACACGAAGTTTTCGACAAATATCCTGATATCAAAGTCACCGAGGTAGTTGGAAACTGGGACGATGGCACCGCTCAGAAAGCAGTCGCTGACGCCATCGCGGTTCACGGCAAGTTCGATGGGATGACTTGCCAAGGTGGCACCACCGGAGCCGTCCGCGCTTTAATCGATGGTAAGAACCCGTTCATACCCGTCGCCGGGGAAGCTGAAAACGGTTTCCGAAAACTAATCGCCCAACACGCCAGCGAAGGCTTGAAAGGCTGGTCCTACGGCCAATCCCCGGCCTTGGTTGCCTTGTCGCTGAAGGCCGGTCTCGCCGCACTCCAAGGAAATAGTCTCCCTCAATACATCTCTGCCCCAATCCCGCAGTGTCAATACGATACGATGAAAGCCGGAGTAGATTACTTCCCGAATCTCTCCGATGACTTCTTCGTCGCCAGCGGATTCCCGCAGTGCAACATCGCACTCGACGCCGGCAAGCTAATGAACGCAGCGAAGACGTCCGAGTAAGAGCGAGCCTTCCTTGTAAGGACGAGCTTACAGCTCGTCCTTACCGTGAGAGGTGAAAAGTGAAAGGTGAGAGGTGAAAAGCCTCTCGCCCACCGCACGTGTCGCACTGTCATGCTGGTCTATCTCTCATAGCACGCAAGTCCGGCCTCTCATTTGTCCTATGAGTCCCATAAGTCCCATCCGCAACCTCACCCCGACCGCTTGATCCACGCGGCACCCGCACAGAAGTCTCCTTTCACCTTTCACTTTTCACCTTTCACGCTCGCCCAGCGCATGTCTACCGCACCGCCCGCTACCCCGCCACCGAACCCTTTCCTGCGCCTAGAAGGTATCACCAAGCGTTACGGCGGCGTTACCGCACTCTCGAACGTCGATTTCGCTTGTTCGCTCGGCACCATCCACGCCGTGGTCGGCGAGAACGGCGCCGGTAAAAGCTCGCTCATGAAGCTCATCGCCGGGGTTACCCGTCCGGATGAAGGCGAGATTTACTTAGAAGATAAACCGATAAAATTCGCATCTCCGGCGGAAGCAGCTGCGCTCGGAATCGTCTGCATTTTTCAGGAGCTATCGCTCTTACCCGATCTTTCCGTCGCCGATAACATTTCGATCGCTGACCCGCCCAAGCGTTTCGGGCTAATCGATCACCGGAGCCAACGCCGTATCGCGCAAGAAGTCTTACGCCGGGTCGGTTGCGGCGACATTCATCCGGACGAACGAGTCAAAGATCTACCGCTCTCCCGCCAACAAATGGTGGAGATCGCCAAAGCGCTCGTCCGCAAGCCGCGCCTCATCATCATGGATGAAGCGACCTCAGCCCTGACCGCCCGAGACGTAGAACATCTCTACCGCATCGTTCGCGGCTTACGTGGCCAAGGCGTTGCCGTGCTCTACATCTCCCATCGAATGCCAGAGATCTCCGCTCTCGCCGATATCTGTTCTGTCTTCCGCAACGGCAAACACATCGAAACCTTCCCAATGTCCAGCCGCACAACGGAAGAAATCGTCCCGATGATGATCGGCCGCGAAGTCGCTAGAGCCTACCCCGAAAAACCCGCCACCCCGACAAAGCCGACGCTGTCCACTGAGTCCACTAGGTCCGCTCCGTCCACTTCAGTCCACTCCCACGCCGACACTCCGACACGCCCATCCAGCGGCACGCACCCCGCCCCTCTCCTAGAAATAAAGGACCTTACCTGGTACCACGTGCTCAGGGGCATCTCCCTGAAACTTGCTCCCGGAGAAATCGTCGGCCTGGGCGGACTAGACGGACAAGGACAAAGCGAACTTTTGCTGGCGCTATTCGGCGTCCTTCGCGGTCTCAGCGGTGAAGTCTTCATCGACGGTCGCCCAACCACCATCGAACACCCGCGCCAAGCCAAATCCCGCGACATCGGGCTGGCCTTGATTCCTCAAGATCGACAAACCCAAGGGTTACTTCTCCCGATGTCGATCGAAGACAACCTCGTCCTGGCCGCTTCCCCGGACTTGAGCCGGTTCGGTCTGATCGATCGTTCCCGCGAACAAGCGGCCACCAATGACGTCGTCGCCAAACTACGCATCCTAGCCAACAACCTTGCTGCGCCGGTTAGAACGTTATCTGGCGGTAACCAGCAAAAAGTCGTAATTGGCAAATGGCTGCTCAAACAACCCAGGATCCTGCTCCTGAACGATCCAACCCGTGGGATCGATGTCGGTACCAAACAAGAGCTCTACCGCTTGATGCGAGAACTGGCCGGAACCGGTCTCGGCATTCTCTTTTATTCAACCGATTACGAAGAGCTGATCGGGATGTGCGACCGAGTACTGGTCTGTTACGGAGGCAGATTGATCCGCGAACTCAGCGGCCCAGACCTCAACGAACATAACCTCATCACCACTTCCCTAAACCTAAGCGAACAGCCGGCGGGGTCGCCACCCCTAGGGCGTGCCTCGCTCTTGTCCGACGAAGCCTTGGCGAAGTCGGAAGCTTCAGCGAAGCGGGACTTGTCCTTCGAAGCTTTAGCAAACGAGGATGCGAGAGCGACTCGGTTGGAACGCCTGACCGGCCCCGCTCGGACAGCCGACATCGCTCCGCCAACAACCTCCCCCTCCGAATCATTCGCGTCCATTCGTGTCCATTCGCGGTTTCGCGTCCATTCGTGGTCCCGGTTCTGGAAACGGAACGCCGGCCCCCTGTTCAGTTTCCTGGTGTTCGCGGTGATGTTCCTCCTGTTCGCGTCCCAGCAGGCAAACGGTCTATCCACTAACGTCCTGACTTCGGTCTCGAACAAAGGGGTTGTGCTGGCATACGTGGCCATGGCTCAAACCCTGGTCATTTTAACCGGCGGTTTCGATCTATCCATCGGGATGGTAATGACGATGACGTCCTGTCTTGCTTCCGTCATCCTGAACGGATCACCGGTTCAAACGGCGCTTGCTGCGTTGGCGATTTTAGCCAGCGGTCTTGTAGCCGGCACTATCAACGCAACCATCGTTGTAATCGGCCGGATCCAACCAATCATTGCCACCCTGGCAACCGGCGCCATTTATTATGGCATCGCGCTCTTGTTACGTCCCACCCCAGGTGGCGAGGTGAACGAAGATCTCAGTAATGCACTAACCTATGATGTTTTGGGGATTCCCACGACCTTCCTCTTATTAGTCGGAACCATTCTCTTCGTCTGGTGGCCGTTCCGTAACCTCGTTATCGGCCGGAACTGTTACGCCGTAGGGTCGTCCGAACGCGCGGCCTATATGTCAGGTCTAGCGATCGGACGCGCCCGGTTCGCTGCCTATGCTTTAGCCGGTTTATTAGCTGCGTGCGGCGGTCTATTACTATCATTGATCTCGCTCTCCGGTGAAGCCAGCTCCAGCCAAGGCGGCTTTTACACGCTGAACTCGATCGCTGCCGTTGCCATCGGTGGTACTTCGTTATTCGGCGGCTCAGGCGGTTTTATCGGCTCGATCTGTGGTGCTCTCATTCTGCGCATCATTAGCGACCTGCTTTTTGTGTTTAACGCCCCCGCCCTTTGGCAACCGTTGTTTCAAGGTCTCATTCTGCTGGCTGCAGTTTGTTTAGGTGCAGTCCGCGTGCTCCGCCGCAAAAACCAAATGGACGTCTTCCTGTGAACCGGATCTTCACCAAAGAAAATCAACCCATCATTGCGGCTAGCGCTTGTATCCTGGTGATCCTGGCGATCGGATACACCATTAACCACAATTTTGTTTCCGCGAACTACCTGTTACAACAGTTAGAAGTCGCCTCTTTCCTCGGCATCATCGCCGGAGGGTCAATGTTAGTGATCCTGCTCGGTCACATCGATCTTTCGATCCCCTGGACCATCACCATGGCGGCAATGATGGGCACTGCCGTCGCTCACGTCGAAAATACCGCCGGACTGCTCGTATTCCCGGTCGGACTTGGCTGCGGCGCCTTAGTCGGTCTGATCAACGGTCTGGGTGTCGCCTGGTTACGCGTTCCATCGATGATCTTTACCCTGGGAATGAACGCCGTTTTACAAGGCTTAGTCGTCTTATATACGGGCGGTGCCGCCCCAGCCAGTCATGCCACCCAATTAATGGCCACGTTAGCGGTCGATCGCACCTTCGGGATCCCCAACGCCTTATTTGTCTGGATCGCAGTATCCGCCATCTTAATCTTTCTCCTGCGCGCCACCCAGTTCGGACGTTATCTTTATTCTGTCGGTAACCGGGAACGCGCTGCTTACCTATCGGGGGTACCGACCCGCCTGGTGATTGTTGGCGCATTCATAGTTAGCGGCACCACCGCCGCACTTGGCGGGATCATGTTAACCGGCTACTCGACCAAAGCTTACCAAGGCATGGGAGACGCCTATCTATTACCCGCCATCGCCGCCATTGTACTCGGAGGAACCAACGTCCTTGGTGGTAGCGGCCGCTATATCGGCACCGTAGTCGGCGTCCTCTTAATCGTCCTCCTCCAGAGCATGCTATCCGTCCTCCAAATGGCCGAGGCCGGCCGCCAAATCATCTACGGCGGCGTCCTCCTGACCATGCTCCTGATCTACGGCCGCTCCGCCCGTCTTCGCGAATAAAGAAAATCTCACGCAAAGACGCAAAGGTAAACAAAACCGAAGCCTAGTTGAGCCGCGTAGCGGCGGAATATTTATAGCCTAGGGAGAGCCTGCGAGCCCTGGGAATCGCATTAAAAAAGCGTTGAGCGCTGAAAGGGCGATAGAACCAGGATTTTGTTGTGATTCGCGATTCTACTAGGTTGCACGACTGCTCTGGATCTCCATCTGCGTCCATCCGCATCCGTCTGTCTTCGCGTCCATTCGTGGTCTTTTTTTTGTGCTTTTCTTGACCTACGAAGCGCCCTGGCGAAGCAGGTCGTGCCTTTTTGCGGCTAATCCATG
>JAFAZK010000177.1 GCA_019239825.1 Verrucomicrobiota bacterium
CGGCAGATCTTCCCAATCGGAAGTAAGAACTAGCAGCGCGATCTCCGCGTAGAAACTTCCCAGGCTAGGAATGACTCCCGGCCAAACGATGCGCTCGCCTAGACCCAATTGCTGAGCCTCCCTGTTTAAGTCCGCGGCCAATGGTCCATCTCCGGCCAGGATAAACCGGTAATCGGGATCCAGCTTACTCAGATGGGCCGCCAACTTAAGAAACCTGGAGAAATTCTTCCAACCTACCAGGCGGCCGGCCGCACCGATCAACTTTTGTCTTGGGCGGCGGATGATCGCAGGCGGCCGAGCAACCGCGTTTTTTAGTACATAGATCTTTTCCGCGGGGATCTTTTCTCGCCGGACAAGGTTATCTTTGATGTAGGCCGAAATCACAAAAATAGCGTCCGCACACCGGTTAGATAAGCCGTCCCACCAGCGAACCAGGGGCCAGTCAAAACGAAACCGGTCGTAAGAATGATCGTGAGAGATGATCACCGGTACGCGGAAAAGCTTCGCCAGAATTTTGCCTGTCCAATTCGAAACGAACAGATGACAATGAACGACATCGAATCGCCGGCAAGCAATCAACCAGGGCAAAGTTAGGCAATAGATCGGTAACCATCTAAATGGAGATAGACAGAGAACCTCGCAGCCAAGCTCCCGCATTTGTGGAAGAAATACACTTCGGCTGTTGCCGTGGCACGCAGCTAACACCAAGTCTACCTTGCTGCGGTCTCTATGCTTCAGAAACTGATAGATAACCGTTTGGCCTCCGCCTAGGTCGAAACTGTCAATCAGATGAAGAACGCGAATTCTACGCTGCATGCTCCGCTTGGTAGAGGCGATAATGCGTACGGATACGGCGACCAACCGCCAGCAGCCCTAAACGAAATAGGGTAATCGGCAAGAGCCTATCTTGTCGAAATATCGGCCAAAAAGTTCGGCCGGCTTGATTAAGTCTCCGGTTCAACACCTGGATCATAACATCGGTAGCGACACATTCCCTGTGCCATTGCCTCAAAATTCGCCTCTGATCGTCGGTGATATTCGGGTCCGCTAACAGGCGGGCTATGATGTTTAGACCGTCTTGTTGCGCTTGGGACAGGCTGCTATTGCCCGCATTCATGGTCAACGATCCTTCGTGCCAGCGATAGCGATACACAAGGTTGGCGACCGGCGCGTCCGGAATATTTGCCAGAGCGGCTCGCAGCAAGAGATCGCGGTCTGAAGCCATCGGGTAGGCCAGATTAAATCGGCCGAGCTTATCGAAAACGGATCGCCGAAAGATCCGCGCATTGATGTTAGGAAATCCTAAGGTGACGTTCCGAAAGTTCAGTTGGTTTTGCTTCGGATCATCATAACAATGCATTTTGATCTCTTTACCGGCATCCGTTCTCCGGAAGATCTCACAACCTCCTGAAATAATTTGCGTTCCTACCGCGTTCTGAAAGATCTGCTCAGCCAACGCCAGCGTTCCCGGAGTTAACAGATCGTCACTGTTAAGAAAGATCACCGCATCGCCCGTAGCCCGGTCTAGCCCTTTATTGAAGGCATCATAAACGCCCCGGTCCCGCTCGGACACCACATGGAGATGCGAGTAACTCCGGACGATATCGAGCGTTTTATCTGTAGAACCGCCATCGATTATCCAGTGCTCAACATCGTCGTAGCGTTGCGCCACGACGCTCTCGACCGCTTCGGCAATGAATCTCTCCCGATTTAGGCAAGTGGTAATGACGGTAAATCGCATTCAAGCTAGAGGCTGGCCTTTCACTAGCATGCGGTGGGAGAGAATCAATCATCCGGTAGGGATGAGCTCCCGCTAGTCCGTAGCTTTCGTCCCGTAGGGACTGAATGATCGTAGCCTGGCAATTCATTGCCAGGTATAAGTCAAGTTGAGGCCAGTCCCGCAATGACCGGATGATCGGAACAATTCGGTGAGGCCAAGATGGGTGTGTTTGGAAAATGTCCGCTCACCCTCCACCAATCACCACTCACCAACTCCGCCCCTACCCCTTGCTCGGAATCATCCCGTTCTGCCGGGCATAATTGAAAATGCCGCCCGCCTCAATCACGGGCCGAACGTCTCCCATTGGCTTTAGCGAATAAGTTTTATTACGGACCGTCAGCGTATCGTTATCAAAATCCAACGTCACGATATCGCCCGTCTGGCAGATATCGATCAGTCGCTCGCCCGATTCATACGGATAAAGCTCACCGGTAGCCACGCTATTACGGAAAAAGATGCGCGCATAGGATTCAGCCACTACCGCTTCAACCCCCGCAGCCCCTAATGCAATCGGAGCATGTTCCCGAGAACTTCCGCAGCCGAAATTTTTCCCTCCGATGACGATCTTATATTCTGTTTCGGTGCTTCCTTCCGCCATGAACCGAGTCGGATACAACTCGTCCGGAAGACCAACCATCGCGTAAGAGCCGAGCTTTTTGTACTCTTCCGGAATGGTCGGCACCAAGGTGAGATATTGTGCCGGGATAATTTGGTCGGTATCGATATTATCTCCGACTACATAAACTGGGCTGGTAACTACTTTGGCCATAATCTAGCTAGGGACTAATTTCACCACAGAGACTCAGAGGGCACAGAGACTTGAGATCCACAGATTTCTCAGATTACGCAGATTTCCTTTATGGGTTGATCAAAAGCGACCGGCTAACGGAAGCCCGTATGAAATAAATACGGTGTGTTATCTCTCCAGCGAAATCTGCGGATTATTCACCTCTGTGGTGAAGGTATTTGGGTTTAGCTCAAAAACTCGCGCGGATCGGTGACATGTCCGGTCAACGCCGATGCGGCCACGGTGTAGGGACTAGCCAAATAGACTTTGGCTTCTTTGCTTCCCATGCGTCCCGGAAAATTCCGGTTGGTCGCGCTGATACAGGTCAACGGAGCATTCAGCCGGGCAAACGTATCGGTCGGTCCGCCCAAGCACGCCGCACAAGAGGCGTTTTCTGTCATCGTTACGCCCGCATCAACTAACACATCCCAAACCGATTGCGTGTCCCAGCGTGTCTCTTTTAATTCCTGTACCACATCGGAGGTCGCTGGTACTCCAAACGTATCAATCTTTACGTGACGACCTTTGACCACTCTAGCGAACGCGAAAAAGTCGCTGGCCTTACCACCAGTGCATGAGCCGATATACGCCCGATCCAGTTTGACCTTCTCGAGCTCCTTCGCTAACGCCCGGTTCCCCGGATTCGGGTGCATCGCCACCGTGGGCTCCAGCTTGGAAAGATCGTACACCTTATCGAAAATCAGTTTCTGATCTCTATCGAGTTCGACCGGATTATAGTCGGCCTTCGTCCCATTGAGGCTGGTCCGCTCGCTGACGTATTCATGGGTCGCTTTATCCGCCGGAAAGATCCCGTTTTTGCCACCGGCTTCGATCGCCATGTTCGCGATCGTCATGCGATCATCCATGTTTAAAGAGCCAACCCCTGGCCCTTCCCATTGCATCGCCCGGTAAGTCGCACCATCAAATCCGATGTCGCCGATTACCCAAAGTATAACGTCCTTGGCCATCACCCCGGGCTGCATCGCGCCTTCCAAATAGAACCGCATGGTCTCCGGCACCTTCACCAGGAGCTTACCGGTCCCAAGAATAAAACCGGCATCCGTGTTCCCGATACCGGTCGCAAACTCGCCAAACGCGCCGGCCATACAGGTATGAGAATCTGTACCGAACAAAACTTCGCCTGGCCGCGCATGTCCCAATCGAGGCAGCGCCGCGTGACACACGCCTTGGTAGCGAGCTCCGTACTGGCGCTTTATCTGACCAACCTCTGTATTGAACTTCCAAGAGCCGTCGGGGTCATCAATTACATCATAGAAATAAGGCAGCCCCTGCGCCTTAGCGAAATCGCGGAGAATATCTACGTTCCGGTTCGACAGCCGGTCAGAAGTGAAAATGTAGTGATCCGGGATAATTACGATTTTCGAGGGATCCCAAACCTTCGCGTCTTGTCCAAACTCACGCTTGAACACACCAATGCTCCCTGGCCCGCAGACATCGTGTGTCAGCAAAATGTCGGTTTCGACCCAGACATTATCACCGGGCTGGACCCGGGGTCGTCCGCTTGCGCGTGCCAAAATTTTCTCGGTTAACGTCATAATGAGAAGGAGTCAAGCTTGGCTCCACGTACCCTCGAGATCAAGTGGAAAACCACAACTAATTTGTGCAAATACTACCACCCCCAGGGTAATTCCATGGAGGCATCGCGTCGTCGCGATCCGTGGTTCCAGGGGTGCGTTAGCGCCCCGCAGTCCTATTCGTCCTCGTGCTCGTGCTCGTCCTCGAAGATTTATGGGTGCGGCCTCGGATGGGACCTATAGGACCTATGGGACTTATGTGTCGTGGGTTGTAGTCGGTCCAGCAGGCAGCGCGGTGATTAAGGAGCTCCCGTCAGATCAAACCATCGAGCACGAGGACGAGCAGGAGCACAAGCACGATGTTCCACTGCTTACTGCTTACTGCTTACCTCCCCTCCCGCGGCGGCACCAACACCGTCAGCACTCCCGGCCGCACTCCAAACCGCACCGGAGTGGTCCCGATCAAGATTCCGTCGACGTGCACCTGCAATCGGGCCCGGGAAAAGACCTCGAGACGGCGGCTCTCAAACGTCTCTATCTTCGGGTGAAGCCGGTAGGTCCCACGGCTAATTGACCAGAGATGAAGTGCCAGCTCGCGCTTACTGAAGTCCCGATAAACTGCGATGGTTAAGAGACCGTCGTCGATCTTCGCGCCGGGACATACCGCTAGGTTAGTTCCATAAAACGGCCCGTTAGCGACCGCTAAGAACGAACACCGCAGCCGGACTCGATTCCTAGATCTTCGAAAGCGTCGTCTTCGACGCTGGAGAGGGACCTGACCTCGAAACGACGCTTGGTAAGCCTGACTCACCGGCCGATCAAATCTCAGTTCGACCGGAGTCTGCTGATGAATCAGTACTGTCCGTAGGGCTTGGAAAATCGCCAGAAAACGGCCGCGCTTAATCTCTTCTCCGATCGGAAACATCTGGGCATCGACACCCACTCCGGCTGCTTCAAAAAAGAAATTGTTCTCGTCCGCGATCCCGATATCGATACGAGTCGGGACCCCGTTTTCCACCACCGCACAGGCAGCCAATGGATCCGATGCGAGTCCGAGACTCAACGCGAGATTATTGAAGGTGCCAACCGGAATGATGGCTAACGGAACATTGGTGCCGACCAACTCAGAAGCGACTGGCCGGATGGTACCGTCCCCACCCGCAACCACAACCAGGTCCGGCTTTTTATCGAGCGCTTCTCGTACTTTGACTGGTGTTACTTCCTGTGTCTCGATTCCATACTCTTCAACCGCCGGAATCGAAGAGAAAATTCGTTCCCGAACCGAAGCCAGAATCTGCTCAGTCGCCTTCCCGCTCAGCAGGTTGTGGAACAACACTGCACGAGCGTAGCGAGGCTGGCCGGGGGTTTCGGGGTGATCGTCCATGGGGTAATCGGTGGTAGGGCGAGGCTCCGTGACGTCCTTTCACCTTTCGCGGAAGATTACGCATTCGAACTGCCGAGCGGTCGTACAAGGCCAATGCGCGCGCCGAGCCGTGGTGTACGCGTCACCCCGGCTCGGCGCGCGTTTAGGCTAGCAACCCGGCCCGTAAGAGATGACCGATCGCTCCGCGAACCCGGTAAGGCCGATTGGGAGCCTCGCCCTACCAATAATTACTGATCACTTCCGAGCCACCAATCACAAATCACTAGCCACCATTCACGCTCATTCCCTTCGCTCCTGCGATTGGACCGCATAAGAATTATCCATGACGTTGATAATCTTTATGCCGGGAATGATTCGATCCGTCGCATAGTCGAGGTTGCCGTCCGGACCAATCACCGCAATCCCAAAATCTCCCACTCGGTACGCATCCGCGGCCGAACCCGGATCCGGTAGAACCACAAAGGGAACGTCCGAACCCGTTATCACACCGGTCTCCCTTGTGAATGCGACGAAAAACAGGGCTTTGCGCTCAGCCAGGTTTTTATAAACCTTGGTTATATTCTTGACCTGTTTTTTGAATTCCTTCTGTTGCGGGTCAGTCGCAAAGATCAGCACGACGGGTTGCCCTTCCACGTCTTTTAGGCGCTTTACTTTCCCGTTCACGCTCGCCCACAGGAATTCCGGGGCTGGACGAGGAACATTCGGAACAGCCGAGCGTTTCTGCTTCTCCTTCGGCGAGGGGGAAGCTTGCGCTTGTGCCGGTGCAGCCTGTGTCTGTGCAATGCCTGCGAGCAGACAAATCACGAAGATTGTGACTCGCCCAAACTTCATACTTTCATTATATCCATTTCTTTGGTTTCTAACTGCTGGTCGACCTCCTTGACATATTTGTCCGTTAGTTTTTGAACCTCTTCTTCCAGATCCCGGCGATCATCTTCGGCGATCTCACCCTCTTTCTCGATCTTCTTTAACAGGTCGATCCCGTTTCGGCGAGCACCGCGAACGCGCACCCGAGCTTCCTCCGCCATGTGCCGGGCTCCCTTTACCAGGTCTTTTCGGCGTTCTTCCGAGAGTTCGGGAATCGGAAGCCGGATTAGTTTCCCATCCACGGAGGGGGTAATTCCCAGCTTGGACTCAATCAGCGCCTTCTCAATGTCTCGAATAACACTAATGTCAAACGGTTGGACAACAAGCAGGCGCGGCTCCGGGGTGGAAATGAGAGCCAGTTGTTTCAGTTTCATCGAAGCCCCGTAGGCGTTTACGTCGATATTATCCACTAGGGCCGGGGAAGCTTTCCCCGTCCGCAGAGAAGCGAATTCGTGATTCATGTACTCGACGCTCTTCTCCATTGCCTCTTCAGTTTCTAATAGAATGTCGTCAGGAGTCATAAGAACGGTTTAGCAGCCAGGTTTACAAATTCGGCCAGGGCCGGCCCTCATCCCATCCGCAGCCTCAATCGGCCATTACCAACGTACCTACCTTTTCGCCCCGCACCACCCTCTTGATGTTCTCCGGCTTTGCCATATCAAACACGATAATCGGGATACGGTTGTCCATGCAGAGACTGAAAGCGGTTGAATCCATCACCTTCAGTCGTTTCGTGAGCGCTTCAGTAAAGCTCACGGTCTCATAGCGCTGAGCGTTAGGATTCAGTTTGGGGTCACTATCGTAAATCCCGTCCACTTTTGTTGCCTTTAAAATGATTTCTGCCCGGATCTCGCTGGCTCTGAGTGCGGCCGTCGTGTCGGTAGAAAAAAATGGGTTACCGGTACCTGCCCCAAAGATTACGACTCGTCCCAATTCCAAGTGCCGGATCGCCCGGCGAAGAATGAACGGTTCAGCGACATTGGCCATCTCGATCGCCGTTTGTAACCGGGTAGGTACTCCCATTTGTTCCAACGAGCTTTGGAGCGCCATCCCGTTGATCATCGTTGCCAGCATCCCCATGTAATCTGCCGTTGTGCGATCCATACCCCGATGGCTGGCGGTCAATCCTCTCCAAATGTTGCCTCCGCCGATCACCACCGCGATCTCGACTCCTAAATCGCGCACTTGTTGTATTTGTTTCGCGATTCCGGAAACGATATCCGGGGAAATAGTTTCAGCGCTACCCGGCTCGCGTAACGCCTCGCCGCTCAACTTCAAAACGATCCGTCGATATTTTGGCTGCCCCGAGCCCGTCTGCGAAGTGGACATTTAAAAATTGCCCTAGCCCTTAGAGGAGTCTCTTCGCGAAGTCAAGAATTCGTCCCTGCAATTCAAGTGAATATCAAGGTTTGTTGGCGATGTGGAACGAAACGGTGACGCGCCGAAACAGCGAAATGTCCCGGAGGGACCGAATGAACGTAGCCTGGCAATTCATTGCCTGGAAAACGCAGACAACGGGATCCGTCCCATGGGGATGGTATGAAAGGTTGGCACCAACACCTCGTACCGCGAATGGAAACGTCGTTGGAAAGACTGACCCACGTTTGCCAAAAAAACCATAGGCCCAACCACACCGTCCCTACGGGACGGGTTCGTCGCATCACCTTTCCCTAGCAATAAATTGCCAGGCTACGTTCATTCAATCCGTCCGGGATAACAAGGTCAGTTGCCGACCGCGTCGGCCTCGCAAGCGAGACAGCGCTCCACGAGTGGCTACCCGCATTCGACGACGCGCCAAACGCCAAACCCCGAACGCTAAACCCCGAACGCCAAACGCGACACGCGACACCCGCTACCCAATCAACTGCCGAAACTCCTCCTCATTCACGACTCGCACGTTGAGCGACCGCGCCTTCTCCATCTTGCTGCCAGCCTCCTCACCCGCTAACAAAAAGTCGGTCTTACCGCTGACGCTACCAGCCACCCGGCCGCCATGGCTTCGGATCAAATCGGCAAACACCTCTCGCGGTTCGCTTAAAGTGCCGGTGATCACCCAGGTCTTCCCTTCCAATCGGTCATCGACCTTCGCCGCTTCCTCGCCTTTGCCGAAATTTAGCCCGTGACGTCGTAACGCCTCGATCAGGTCTTGGTTATCTTTATTGTCGAACCAGTCCCGAATGCTCTGCGCCACCACGTCACCGGTGTTCGGCGCCTTTTGTAATTCTTCGAGCGACGCTTTCCGTAATGCATCCAGAGTGCCGAAGAAATCACCTAATTCTCGAGCAGCGGTTGCGCCCACATGCAGAATTCCCAATCCAAAAACCAATCGCCACATCGGTTGTTTTTTGCTGGCTTCGATCGCGTCCAGAAGATTGCGAACGCTTTTCTTCCCCATCCGTTCCAGACCACCGAGGGCTTCTCCGTCGAGCGCATAGATATGATCGACCCGTCTCACTAACCCGCGTTCAACTAGCTGAGCCACCATCATTGTCCCTAGGCCTTCGATATCCATCGCCCCGCGATGCGCGAAATGCTCTAGCCGGCGTTTGACTTGCTCGGGACATTCAACATTCACACAGCGCACATCGATCTGGCCAGGTGTCTGCACCACCGGCTCTCCGCAACTTGGACATTTGCTGGGCATTTCAAAACGCTTTTCGTGCCCGGTACGCCGTGCCAAAACCACTTCTAATACCGCCGGTATAATCTCCCCGGATTTCTCGATCAGAACGTGATCGCCCACCCTGATATCCTTCCGCTTGATCTCTTCTCCATTGTGCAGAGTCGCCCGAGAGACCGTGGTACCACTGAGTAGAACCGGACTAAGGTTCGCGACCGGTGTCAGCTTGCCGGACCGGCCGACCTGAACCTCAATCGACAGGAGCTGTGTCTCCGCGCGTTCTGCCTGGTACTTATAAGCGATCGCCCAACGCGGTGCTTTCGAGGTATACCCCAGCGCCTCCCGTTGTTGATAGTCATCAACCTTCACCACGGCGCCATCGGTCTCGTAAGGCAAGTCGTGCCGGATTTCGTCTAGCGCTTTGATCGCCTCGATCACGGCTTCAGGACTTTCGGCCTTCCAAGTTTTTACGGGAGCCGGCAATCCCCACTCCGCTAGCCGGGCCAGGCTCTCCTGATGGGAACTCAATTCTGATCCGCTGTAATAACCAAATCCATAGAAAATTACGCCTAAGCCACGGGCAGCCGCGATTCGTGAATCCAATTGTTTCAACGTTCCAGCCGCAGCGTTCCGAGGATTGGCAAATAGACTTTCGCCGGCTTGTTCACGTTCTTCGTTCACTTTCCGAAAGGCCTTTTTCGGAAAAAATACTTCGCCTCTGATCTCCACCTCATCAGGAGCCAACCCCTGCAAAGAATAAGGTATCGTACGAATGGTCCGGACGTTCTGAGTCACGTCATCTCCAACCGTTCCATTCCCCCGGGTGGCCGCGTATTGCAGACGGCCGTTCTTATAAAATACCGAGATCGCTACCCCATCGACTTTGGGTTCGATCACGGTCCGTATGGTTTCCGAAGGCAACAACCGGATCATCCGCCGGAAAAACTCCACCACCTCAGCCTCTGAGTAAGTGTTATCCAGGCTTAACATCGGCGTGCGATGAGTGATCTGAGCAAACTCTTCCAACGGCGCACCGCTTACACGCTGAGTTGGCGAATCGGGGGTAACAAGTTGCGGGTGTTCCGCCTCTAAGTCCTTCAGCTCTCGGTACAGACGATCGTACTCCTGATCGCTGATTTGAGGCGCTGCTTCCAACCAGTAATGCCGGTCGTTCTCCCGGATCAGAGCTCGGAGCTCTTCGACTCTTGTCCTGGCGGTTTCAAGATTTTTCATGCGATCGCTAAAGCTAAAGCCTGGAGGTAAAACCCTCAATGAGAACGCCGCGAACGCGCGAGCGCCGGGAATACGCCGGAGCGTCGGGAGCAAGTCTAGCCTGGGAGCGCTTCCAGGCCCAGGCATTCGCTCCGAATTGGAACCCCCGGCTTAGTCCTTTAATCCCCTCGGGATTAATCCTGAGCGGGGCCGTCACCCTTTCCCAAAAAAGGACTGACGCAAACGACGTTCTCGGCGCTAAAACGCCAATCGGAGTGGTCACTTTTAGCCATCGAGACCGAACAATGCTTGAGCTCACCAAACGACTAACCCGTTATCGCGTAGGCAACCGACCGATTATAGCCGCCGTCCCGTCAACGCTCACTCAAACCCGAGCTAGGACCAGTCTCCTGGCACGCGCATTGCTATCTTACAGTCACTAACGAGCGGTTACTACTAAGGGGCACCGGCTCGGTTGGCAGGGAAAAGCTTGTCGCGGGTCTGGGGGGACGCCGGCAACCTTTACGAGGGGGGGAAGCCAACCGAGCCGTTCCTTTTTCGGGCAACGCACGCCTCTCACCTCTCACTTCTCACGCCCCGGCGTTTGCGCGGCTGAAATCCTGGTGAAAATTAGGGATCGTCTCACGCCTCTACACCGCCCCTCATCTCCCCACGATATGGATTCCATTGACTTCGAAATACTTGCGCTAATTCAGAACGACGCCCGGGTTGCACACGCCACGGTTGGCGAGCGCCTTGGTCTCACCGCGCCGGCAGTCCACGCGCGAATAAAGCGCCTCGAACGTGAAGGAATCATCCGAGGTTATCTCACCGCGATCGATCCAGGCGCGGTAAACCAAAACTTGCTGGCCTTTGTCAGAGTCACCAACAACTCCAAAGTCGGAGACGAAGAGAAGTTCGAGACTTTCGTGCGACATGAACCCAACATTTTGGAGTGTCACGATATCTCAGGCGAAGATAGTTATCTCTTAAAGATCAGAGTCGAGTCCGCTTCCTCACTCCGGCAGTTACTTTTGCGCATCCGGGATTTCCCCGGTGTAGAACGAACGGTAACGTCGATCTCCTTGTGCACGATAAAAGAATTGGGAGGCCCACCCCTCCCCACCCCGGTATCCGAAACCCCAGTGAACGGCTAGAGGCGCTTGGGTTCTAGGTTCTAAGTGCAGGTCGTTGCCCTGCAGAGCGACGTCCATTATATAAGTCCTATTCGTGGCCACACCACAAAAGTTCGAGCATGAGCACGGTCGCGAGCGCCTCTGACCGAGTATTACTCCAGCTCCACCGCAGCAGTCTCATCAGCCCTAGGCACCAACTGGTTCCGCATGATAATCCTGGCGCAAGTATTCCAGTGCAGAAGAGCATCATCGTTCTTCGGCGGACGCAATGTTTCCGCTTTTTCGTACCAGGTCATGGCCTCACGCAGGAATTCGTACGCGTCATGGCTGGCGCCGGGATAACCTTGCTGAAGCTGCGCTTTCGCGCGGCGCTCACAAATAATTCCGGCATAATAGGCGCGCTCATATTCGTCCCGGAGTGCCGTCAAAACGTGTTGCGCCTCCGTTACACCGACTCCGTACCCTTTACCGAAACGGTCGGTAATCGCCAGCAATAGCATCACAAGTGCTTCCTGATTTTCTGGATCGATCGTGAGCACATCATGACAGATGCTTTCAGCTTCAGCCGGTTCATTCAGTAACCGGTACCGTAAGGCTTTCTCCAGCGCCGCCGGGATTGCCTCAGGGGAAAGACGTTTCAATTCAAACATGGTCGCTACGCTCGGGTTCTAGGTTTTAGGTTATAAGTTTTACGTTGCAGGTTTTACGTTCCGCGAGTCGAGCTTCCCGGGTCCAATCCGAAACCTAAAACCTATAACTTGGAACGGATAACCTTCAGCAGCCGGCCCAGGGGATCATAAAACTCATCAACCACCCGCTCTTTCAGTGGGATAATCGCGTTGTCTGTGATAGTAATGCTTTCGGGACAGACCTTCGTACAGCATTTCGTAATGTTGCAGTAACCGATCCCGTCAGCTTTTTTCAGCTCGGGCACCCGATCTTCCGTATCCAGCGGATGCATCTCCAGCGCGGCTACAAACACCAGAAATCGCGGTCCGATAAACGCATCGTATTTGTTATGATCGCGCAACACGTGGCAGACATCCTGACAAAGAAAACACTCAATACATTTCCGGAATTCTTGCACTCGATCGATGTCTGCTTGCGCCATCCGCCAAGTGCCATCCGGTGCATCCGGCGGCCGCGGCTTAAACTTCTTGATCTTCTTCTTTACTTCGAAATTCCAAGAGACATCCGTCACCAGATCTCGAATCACAGGAAAAGCTTTCATCGGTTGGATCGTCACCGGTTCTTCCAACGGCAATTCATCCAACCGCGTCATACACATGAGTTTCGGCCGGCCGTTAATCTCCGCCGAACACGAACCGCATTTGCCCGCCTTACAATTCCACCGACAGGCCAAATCCGCCGCCTGAGTCGCCTGGATGTTATGAACCGCATCCAGCACAACCATCCCCTCAGAAACTTCCGTGGAATAATCAACGAACTTCCCCGAATTCGTATCCCCACGCCAGATTCTAAAGGTCGCCGTTGCCATTTATTTCCTCCACCGGACCCAAACAGAAATTTCACAGCAAGACCGCCAAGGCCACAAAGAGGTATCGCTTACCTGCGTAAATCCGCAACTTGTCTCGCCGTAGCTTAAATGGGGCATACTAATTCGATCGTTCATTGCCGAAGGCGGATCTATCTGCGGTTAAGTTTTTTATTCGCGTCAATTCGTGTCCGTTCGCGGTTTGGCGTCCCTTCGCGGTTCATTTCATCTCTTCTATCACCTGCTTCAATTCCGCCGGCATATCAGGGATCGCTTGCTTCTGCACCTGCATCGATCCATCCGGTCCCTTTCTTATTACGATGCTGACCTTGCCTTCGGCGGCATCCTTGCTCGGAAAATCGTCTCGAAAATGGCCGCCTCGGCTCTCTTTACGTTCGATCGCCGCTCGAGTGATCGCCTCTGAGACCGTCAACAGATGCTTTAGATCAACCGCGGTATGCCAACCCGGATTGTATTCTCGATGGCCAGGCACCGCGACTTTGCCTGACCGCTCCCAAAGTTTTCCTAACCCTTCAAGAGCCTGCGTCATCTCTCCTTCGCGCCGGACGATTCCAACCAGGTTCTGCATCAAGTTCTGTAAATCGTACTGTACTTGATACGGTCCTTCGGCGTGGTTTCCATTAACCGCTCGATCGAAAGCCGCGAGCGCTTCTTCAGCAGCTGTCTCGATGCCTGCGTCATCGAGTTCAGCCGTTTTATGGTCCTGCGCGAATTTCGCGGCGAACTCGCCTGCCCGCTTACCAAACACCAATAGATCAGATAATGAGTTGCCTCCTAGCCGGTTAGCACCATGTAAGCCGGCCGCCACTTCGCCCGCAGCAAATAAACCAGGCACATTCGACATCTGAGTCTCTCCGTCTACCCGAACTCCACCCATGATATAGTGAGTCGTTGGACCGACCTCCATCGGTTGGTGAGTGATATCGAGATTGGCCAGCTGCATGAATTGGTGATACATGCTCGGCAACTTTTTCTTAATATGCTCCGGCGCATTGGGGAGCTTCTCTTTGATCCAGGCGATATCGAGGAACACGCCGCCATGCGGACTACCCCGGCCATTTTTGACCTCATCCATGATACAGCGGGACACATGGTCCCGAGTTAAAAGTTCCGGCGGGCGCCTGGAGTTCTTGTCACCTTGCGTATAGCGCCAACCTTCTTCCGGATTATCCGCAGTCTGCGCCCGATAATTCTCCGGGATACTGGCGAACATAAAGCGTTCCCCTTTGTTGTTAAGTAAGACGCCCCCTTCGCCGCGGACCCCTTCGGTAACCAAAATCCCCATCACACTCGGCGGCCAGATCATCCCCGTCGGATGAAACTGGACATACTCCATGTCGATCAACTCCGCTCCCGCATGATAAGCCAACGATTGACCGTCCCCGGTGTATTCCCAGGAGTTACTCGTGATCTTGTAGGCACGTCCCACCCCACCGGTGGCCAACACGATTGCTTTAGCCTTAAACACTTTAAACCGGCCACGCTCGCGATCGTACCCGAATGCGCCGGCAACCCGCTCCCCATCTTTCAACAAGGTCACGATCGTGTGCTCCATGTACACATCGATCCCTTGATGGATCCCGTGATCCTGCAGCGTCCGGATCATTTCTAGTCCAGTTCGATCCCCGACATGAGCAAGTCGCGGATATCGGTGACCTCCAAAGTTCCGTTGCAGGATTCTCCCGTCCGGGGTTCGATCAAACACCGCGCCCCAGGCTTCTAATTCATGGACTCGAGCCGGCGCTTCCTTGGCATGAAGCTCGGCCATTCGCCAGTTATTGACGTACTGGCCCCCGCGCATCGTATCCGAAAAATGCACCCGCCAATTATCCCGGTCATCGACATTAGCTAACGCTGCCGCAATCCCGCCTTCCGCCATCACCGTGTGCGCTTTACCCAGTAGCGACTTACAAACCAGCCCCACTTTGACCCCCGCCGCAGAAGCCTCGATCGCCGCGCGCAACCCGGCGCCACCCGCACCGATCACGAGCACATCATATTCAAACGTTTGGTAGTTACTCACCGGGTCATCCGCAGATTTATTTCACCACAAAGACACAAATGGCGCAGAGATTAAAGATCCACAGATTAGGCAGATTTTGCTTTGGGTCGCATTAACGGTCGGCTGACGAAAAACCCTGCGAAATGTAACGGTGTTTTTGCCTCACTAGCTCTGTAAAACCCTGACGATAATCTGCGGATCTTAATACTCTCTGTGTTCTTCGTGTCTTTGTGGTGAAATTATTCGCGTCCATTCGTGGTTTTAATTTGCGTCCATTCGCGGTACCTATTCGCGGTTAAAAGATTCTCCAGTCGTGCCAGACACCCAATGAACACAGCCGGACATAGACATCGCTGAATCCGACCCAGAACAAGCTCATCCAGGCCCAGAGCATATGGCGCCCGTTCAGACGGCTCACACAGGCATAACACTTGGCGTGGATCGGGTGTTTGGAGACCTGATCCATGAATCCACCGACCAAATGGCGAAGCGAATGGCATCCAAAGGTGTAGCCGCCAAGTAAAATCACATTGAGGGTGAGCACTATCGTACCAACACCCAGACCGAAATGGTGGTCGCCCGACGGACTTCTGAACCAAAACGCGCTCCAGGCATCATGGAGCAGCACCAGAATAAAGATCAACGCGATATACAAAAAATAGCGGTGAATATTCTGCAGGATAAGCGGAAAAGAAGTTTCGCCGGGATACCCTATGCGGGGTTCACCGACGGCGCACGCGGGGGGATCAGCCCAGAACGCTTTATAGTACGCGCCCCGATAATAATAACAGGTGAGCCGGAATCCTGCCGGCGCCCAAAGCACCAGAAGAGCCGGCGAAAACAAAAGCCAGGCAGGCCACCAACTCGGCTTCGGCCCGAAAATCGCATGGGGCGAATTCCCAAACAGCTCCGGCGAATAGAACGGAGACAGATAATTGGCCCCGTTTTGATCCAACCAATAATGGTTCCCTTGGAATGCTGCCCAAGTCGAGTAAATCAGGAAAGTCGCGAGCCCTAGAAAAACAAACAAAGGCTGCGTCCACCACGCGTCACGCCGCATGGTCGCACCAAATGCACGTCGCTTAGATGGAGCCGTCGCCGAGGACATAAGGTTTGCCCATACAGCTCTGGAATAAGTTTCCGGGGGTTGGGGGTTAGTTGCCCCTCTACATATCGGTAGCCCGCCCCCTTTTCAAGTTCCTTTACCGTCAACCGTTTGGCGTTCCCAATCGTCGTCGTCCTCGTGCCTGATTGGTATTTGATACGGAGTCGATCAGTACGCTGGGGACGAAAACTCCGGACATCACTCCATCACTCCACCACTCCATCACTCCACCACTCCATCACTCCATCACTCCGTCACTCCACATCCCCCCTGTCGAGCACGAACACGACTATTCTGTCTTCCCTTGGCGCCTTTGCGTCTTTGCGTGAGATTTTCGATCCGGCCGAGAATATGATCGGCATCCTTTTCACCCAACGCATGATGGACTCTCCGGAACCCCCGAAAGTCTTCAGCGATTTCCGGACCCTCGCGTACGCAGCACTGACCTACGACTCGCGCAGACGAGCCGCAACCACACGAGACGGGGCCTCGCGCAGAGGGCGCAAAGGACGCAGAGGGGAAGGGTATGAATATAGCAAGATCCTAAACGTTTGTACTCCAGATCACCCGGAACGCATCCCTAGCTCCGTAGGAGCGACATCTAATTAGAACGCTGGCTAGCTGTAAGCACGCGCTTTTAGATGCCGCTCCTAACGGAGCTAATCGGTGCTTAAATTTGCGTTGCTATAAAGATTTCGCTCCTACGGAGCTT
>JAFAZK010000182.1 GCA_019239825.1 Verrucomicrobiota bacterium
CAAAACAAGAGAAGGAACAGGAGTAATTTATGGGACAAAAAGTTAATCCGATCGGATTTCGTCTCGTTTTAAATAAGGATTGGCGGTCCCGTTGGTACGCGTCTCCGAAAGAATTTCCGGAGTTCCTGCATTCTGATCCGAGGATTCGTCGCTACGTTAAACAGAAGCTGGCATTAGCCGCGGTTTCGAAAGTATTGATCGAGCGCGCTTGGAACAGTATTCGCGTGACTATCTTCACGGCTCGGCCGGGCATCGTGATCGGCCGAAAAGGTGCTGAAATCGAGCGTATGACCGATGAGATCACCCGGATGTCCGGTGGTAAGCAGGTCAAAATCGATATTCAGGAAATCAAGACACCGGAATTAGACGCGCAACTGGTGGCTGAGAATGTGGCGTTGCAGATCGAGCGTCGTATTTCTTTCCGCCGGGCCATGAAGAAAGCGGTACAGACCACCCGAGACTTTGGGGCCTTGGGCGTTAAGATCCGATGTGCTGGAAGATTGGGAGGCGCCGAAATCTCCCGCGCGGAATGGTACCGGGAAGGGAAGATTCCACTTCATACTTTGCGAACTCCGATCGATTACGGGTTCGCGGAAGCCAACACCGTTTACGGCAAGATTGGCGTTAAATGCTGGCTTTGTAAGGCGGAGGCAGTCGCCGAGCCCGAGCAGCGCAAGCTGAACTCGCCCGAAAAAACGGCGCCTTCGGCTTCCAAATAGGGATGGGGAAGGAGAAGACCTATGCCATTGTTACCAAAGAGAGTCAAGTACCGGAAGAACCAACGAGGCAGCCGTTCTGGAAACGCGACGCGCAATTACTCGATCGCGTTCGGTGAGTATGCGTTGCAGACGCTGGAGCGCGCCTGGATAACGAATACGCAGATCGAGGCGGCCCGGGTGGCGCTTACCCGCCACATGAAAAGAAAAGGCAAGCTTTGGATTAAGATCTTTCCGGACAAGTCGGTAACCAAGCGTCCGCCGGAAACCCGAATGGGTAAAGGGAAAGGGAATCCTGAGTTCTGGGTGGCGACGGTGCGTCCAGGCAACGTTTTGTTTGAGCTCGATGGAGTTCCGGAATCGGTCGCGCGGGAAGCACTTCGTTTGGCGGCTACTAAGCTGCCCATCCGAACTCGGTTCCTATCGCGGCACGCGGTAACCGCTTAGTTCGTGAGGTTGATGCGATGAAAATCAAAGAATTACGCGAACTGAGTAACGATGAGCTTTTCGGACGCCGATACGAGCTCCGGAAAGAGATATTTAATTTGCGCCTGCAGCAGCAATCGGGGGCGTTGGAAAAGCCGAGTGTTCTCCGAAGCAATCGCCGTGAGGTGGCGCAGATCGAAACAATTTTGACCGAGCGAAATCGAAAGGTCGCTGCTAAATAGCGATCCCGTTATTCGTATCGGGAAAGGAAATCAGACATGAGTGAAGAGACTGTAACAACTGAAGGTACTGCCACGGCGCCTGAAACCCAGGCGCAGCAGTCTGATGTTCCGAAGCGGCATCTTCGGAAAACTAGAGTCGGGGAGGTGGTCTCCAATAAAATGGATAAGACCATCGTCGTTGCCGTTGTGCGCAGAGTTCCGCATCCTAAATTCGGGAAGATCGTGAAACGCACGAAGAAATTCTACGCGCATGACGCTGAAAACCGATGCGAGATCGGCGACCTGGTTCGAATTCAAGAAACCCGGCCGCTCAGCCGCCTGAAGCGTTGGCAACTAATTGAAGTTCTAAAGCACTAGGAGGAGCCGATGATTCAGATTCGATCCCGGCTTGATGTAGCCGATAATACCGGAGCGCGGATGGCGACCATGATTGGTGTCATCGGAAAGCCGACCCTTTATGCTGGGGTAGGTGATGTGATTACCTGCAACGTTAAAGAGGCGTCCTCGAATGGCTCGGTCAAAAAAGGTGACGTTGTTCGCGCCGTAGTCGTGCGGACAAGGCAACCGGTCAAACGTGATGACGGTTCCTACCTTCGATTTGATAACAACGCTATTGTGATCATCGACAAGGACCTCAACCCACGAGGGACCCGTATCTTCGGACCGGTGGCGCGGGAACTGCGCGAAAAGAACTTCATGAAGATCATTTCGTTGGCACCGGAGGTCCTGTAATGCAGACGCATTTCCATGTTAAGAAAGGGGACGAAGTCCAGGTTATCTCCGGCAACCATCGCGGAGCTACCGGCAAGATCCTGCAAGTGCTGCCAAAGAAACAGCAGGTGTTGATCGAAGGCGTGCGCTTGATCAAGAAGAGCGTTCGTAAATCGCAGGATAATCCGAACGGAGCAATTGTTACTCGGGAAGGACCGATTCACATCTCCAATGTGAAGATCGTAGAAGCGCCGCGCCCGAAACGGACAAAGAAGGAGAAGGCGAAAGCAGAATAGGTTATGCAGGCCGAGCTTTATAAAGAATACAAGGAACGGGTTGTTCCGGCGCTGCGCGAGAAGTTGGGATATAAGAATCTCCTTCAAGTTCCTCGCGTTGAGAAGGTCGTTATCAATAGTTGCGTGTCGACGCATGCGTCTGATCAAAAGCAGGCTTTGGAAGAAGCGAAGGCGGAAATCGGGCTGATCACCGGCCAACGCGCCACCGAAACCAAGTCCAAGAAAAGCATCTCGAATTTCAAGCTTCGTAAGGGCCAAGTCATCGGTGCGAAAGTGACGTTGCGGGGCGATCGGATGTACGAATTCCTGGAGCGCTTGATCCGCATGTCTTTACCCCGCATCCGAGATTTCCGTGGAATTTCACCGAAGTCATTCGACGGCAAAGGCAACTATACCTTAGGCGTTAAAGATCAGGCGATCTTCCCGGAGGTAGAGTTGGATAAGATTAAGCGAAATATTGGTTTTGATATTACCATCGTCACCACTGCGAACACGAACGACGAGGCGAAAGCATTGTTAACTGAACTCGGCGTACCGTTCAGCGATCGTAAGCTGCCGGGTAAGGAGTCTGCCGCGTAAGAGAGTATGAGTACATTGACTGATCCTATTGCCGATTTTCTGACTAGGCTTCGCAACGCGGCCACCTCGCATCGAGCGGATGTGAAACTGCCGCACTCGAAGATTAAAGAAGAGATCGCGCGCATCCTTAAAGAAGAAGGTTATATCGCCGAGTACGAGGTCGACCATTCGACACGGCCTGCGGTCATCAAGGTGACCATGAAATTTGTGAATCGGACTCCGGCCTTGACCGGAATTAAGCGCGTCAGTAAGCCCGGTCTGCGGAAGTACATCGGCGCTGACGAAGTTCCACGCGTTCTTGGAGGGATGGGGACTTCTATCGTTTCCTCGTCGCGAGGGATTTTGACGGGACGGCAAGCCAAACGAGAAAATATTGGAGGCGAGCTCCTAGCGATAGTTTGGTGAGGAGGTTCTGAGTATGTCGCGAATTGGAAAGAAAAGTGTAGTGCTTCCGGAGAAAGTGAAGCTGGGTTGCTCGGACGCAGGTGCGGTTACCGTTGAAGGCCCAAAGGGTAAGTTGGAGTGGACGTTACCGCGGCAGATCAAACTACGCGTTGAAGGTCAGGAAGTCTTACTGGACCGGACCACGGAAACCCGAGCGGTGAAAGCTTTGCACGGCCTTTCCCGAAGCCTCATCAATAATATGGTGACCGGGGTTAGTCAGGGATTTCAAAAATCACTGGAGATCCAGGGGGTCGGCTTTCGGGCTCAAGTGCAAGGCTCGAAACTGAATCTCAGTTTGGGTTTTTCTCATCCGATTGTGTTTCAGATACCGGATGGAGTTAAGGTAACCGTCCAAGACAACACCAAGCTTTTGGTTGAAGGAATTGACCGACAGAAAGTAGGTCAGGTCGCCGCGAACATTCGAGGGTACTATCCTCCGGAGCCTTACAAAGGTAAGGGAATCCGCTATTCGGATGAACAGGTGCTGCGCAAGGAGGGTAAGACAGTCCAATAAGGGGACGGATAAAATATGGCTTCTACCACACGAATTAGATTACGCCACGAGAGGATCCGTAAACGGGTGGTTGGCACCACGGAGCGTCCTCGGTTGTGCGTACATTTCTCTGGCCAACATATTTACGCACAAGTTATCGATGATACGGTAGGCAACACAGTTGCAGCTGCGTCTACCGTGGAGAAAGGTGTGCGCGGTAGTCAGCGCAGCCAAGCCAACGTGACGAGCGCCGAGAAGGTTGGGTCGCTGTTGGCCGAGAGAACATTACAGAAGAACGTTCGGCAAGTCGTCTTTGATCGAGGTGGATTTACCTATCATGGACGGGTGAAAGCATTGGCAGATGCCGCTCGTTCTGCAGGTTTGGAGTTTTGATTTTTATGCCACCAGATCAAAGAAACCGCCGTAACGACCGAGATCGAGAACAGAAGGGCGACACCACGGAAAAAGTGGTGTTCATCAACCGGTGCGCCAAAGTTGTGAAAGGCGGTCGTCGCTTTAGCTTTAGCGCTTTAATTGTCGCTGGTGACCGCAAAGGCAAGGTGGGCTACGGCTTTGGTAAGGCGAACGAGGTCTCTGAAGCTATTCGTAAAGCCTCGGAAGCGGCGCGAAAGGCCATGGTGCCAGTGGCCGTTCATGAAAATACTATCCCACATGAAGTGATTGGCGAATTTGGCGGGGGCCGTGTTCTGTTGCGGCCTGCTTCTCCGGGTACAGGTGTTATCGCCGGCGGCGGTGTACGTGCCGTCGTAGAAGCGGCCGGTATAAAAGACGTCCTGGCCAAGTCACTTGGCTCCAGCAACCACGCTAACGTCGTAAAGGCCACCATGGAAGCCCTGCGCACTCTGCGCAAAAAGGAAGACATCTTCCGCCTCCGGAGCCGGTAGTCGACTCCCCATCACGTGGGCTAGTCCACAGGTAAGTTGGAAGTAAACGGAAACGATTTCATTATGCGGTTAAACGAATTGAAACCTCGACCGGGATCAAAACACCGGGTCAAACGATTGGGCTGCGGTGAGAGCTCTGGTCACGGTAAAACCAGCGGAAAGGGTCATAAGGGCCAAAAGGCGCGTTCCGGTGGCAGCATTCGCCTGGGATTCGAGGGCGGGCAGATGCCGTTGATTCGTCGCTTACCCAAGCGTGGATTTGGTAACGGTGCATTCCGGGCTACCTATGCAATCATTAACCTGGCCGACCTTGAAAGATTTGATGCCGATACGCACGTGACCGAGGAGGTTTTGCGCGAGAAAGGGCTTTTGAAGGGTAGTGTTGATGGTGTGAAAGTTCTGGGGCGTGGAGAACTGACCAAGAAATTGACGGTAGAAGCTGATAAATTCAGCGAATCCGCGCGTCAAAAGATCGAGCAAGCCGGGGGAGCAGCGGTGGTTCGTGCTTAACCGAGTGTTCTCATGATCTCGGCTTTCACGAATATCTTCAAAATTCCAGAGCTTCGTCAGCGGATCATTTTTACGCTGATGATGCTTATCATCGTCCGAGCCGGCGCCGCGATCACCATTCCCGGGGTCAACGCGCACGTTTTGAACGATTGGTTCAAGAGCCAAACCAATAACGCGACGGCCGGAGGTATTGCGGCTCTGGCTAACATTTTTGCTGGCGGTGCGCTCGAGCATTGCGCGGTTTTTTCGCTCGGGATTATGCCCTATATCAGCGCGTCGATCATGATGCAGCTGCTGACGGCAGTGATCCCGCGCCTTAACAAACTGGCCCGTGAGGAGACCGGTGGCCGGCAAAAGATCATGCAGTACACCAGGTACGTCACCCTGGGGCTGTGTCTCTTTCAAGGATATCTCCTGGCTTTGTCCATGCAAAGCCCGCAATCGAACCCCTTTCTCCAAGGTATTGGCGCCTCGATCGCTAAACTTGGGCCATTAGTTCCTTCTCCAGGTCTTGGCTTTCAAATTGTCGCGGTGATCACTCTCAGCGCCGGAACGATGTTCTTGATGTGGGTCGGTGACCAGATCACAGAGCGAGGCGTTGGCAACGGTACCTCAATGATCATCACGGTCGGTATCGTCGCGACGTTGCCGGGCGCATTGGTACAGGTCTGGAACACCTTCGTCCCTTCGACAGCGAATCAAAATCAGAACCAGGTCAATCCGTTGGTATTGGTCCTGATGATCGTGTTTCTGGTTTTCGTGATCGCCGGCGTGATTGCCTTAACCCAGGGACAACGGCGAATCAGTATTCAATACGCGAAAAGGGTCGTTGGACGCAAAGTGTATGGGGGGCAAACCCAGTATCTTCCGTTGAAGGTTAACGCGGTCGGCGTTATGCCGATCATCTTTGCCCAAGCCATTCTCTTGTTCCCGTCGACGATTCTGAGTATGGGCTTTAGGGGCCAGGAATGGGCAATCAATTTGGCCAACGCCCTCGCCTACGGTCCATGGCATTACTTGATGACGGGGCTCTTGATTTTCTTCTTCAGCTTTTTCTGGGTGGCCATCCAGTTTCAGCCGACCCAAATAGCGGATGACCTTAAGAAATACAATGGTTACATCCCGGGCTATCGACCCGGTAAACCGACCGCTGACTTTCTTGAGTTCACTTTGTCGCGGCTGACGTTTGCCGGCGCAATCTTTTTGACTTTGATCGCGGTGATCCCGGAACTCCTGATCACTGGAGCCGGGGTACCTCGGCTTACGGCGCGTTTCTTCGGCGGTACCAGCTTGCTGATTATCGTCGGGGTTATTCTGGATACGATGCGGCAGATTGAAACTCATCTACTCCAGAGACATTACGATGGATTCCTGCGTAAAGGTCGAATCCGGGGCCGGTTCGAGCGGACCCCAGCGAATCGAGGTTCTTTAGTCAAGGAAGGCGCACTGCTTTGGATGTGCGTCGGAGCTGCTATCCTGGCCGTAGCGGGAGTCGCCATCTCGATCTTCGTCAGCCATTGATGTTGTCGGGGTGAAAAGAAGACTTGTGCTTTTAGGTCCGCCTGCCTCGGGCAAAGGAACTCAAGCGGAGTTGATTCAAAATCGGTTCGGCATTCCCACTACCTCAACGGGGGCAATCCTCCGGAGACAAGCGAAAGAAAAGACTCCACTTGGCCTGGAAGCCGAGAAAATCATATCCAAAGGTGGATTGGCGCCCGATAATCTGGTGATGCAAGTGGTGGAGGCCTGGCTGGAAGCGCATCCGGCCGCGTTTTTATTCGATGGCTTTCCCCGGACCATTGAGCAAGCGAAAGAGTTCGATCAGATCCTACAGCAGCGCGAAACCCCTCTGGACCTAGCGATTGCGTTGGCTGTTTCCGTAGATACCATCAGAACCCGCATGTCGCAGCGGTTTGTATGCCCCAATTGCGGAAAAGTGGTTAGCATGGGCAAACATGTCCAATCTCCTCAGGATCCTTGCCCAAATTGCGGCGGACCGTTAGAGAAGAGATCGGACGATAATAATGAAGCTTTGCAGCGAAGACTGGAGGCGTACTGGGAGAAAACCGTCCCCCTATACAAATATTACGGAAATCGTCTGGTCGAGGTTGAGGCCGGACGTGACGTCGAGGTTGTTTTCGCCGATATTGAACGGCTGATTGCAGGATGATTCCGATTAAAACGCGGCAAGAGATTGAGTACATGCGGGCGGCATGCCGGCTGGCAAGCCAGATCCTCGACGAAATCTCGACCATGCTGTGTCCAGGTATGACCACCAAAGAAGTCGACCTGGCGGCGGCTCGTTTAATGGCGGACGCCGGCTGCCGTAGCGCGTTCCTCGGATACAAAAAGTTTCCCGGAAATATCTGTATTTCGCTCAACGATGAGGTTGTTCACGGAATCGGCAGCCATCGCCGGATACAGTACGGCGACATCGTTAAACTGGACATCGGAGTCATTCTGAACGGTTTCGTCGGGGATACTGCTGCGACGGTCCCTGTCGGCGAGGTTCCTGAAGAGGTACAGAAGTTATTGGAGGTTACGGAAAACTCTCTCTATGCCGGCATCGAAAAGGCAAGAGAAGGCCGGCGCCTCAGCGTGGTATGTGCCGCTATTCAGGACGCCGTCGAGCAAAACGGATTCAGTGTGGTGAGAGAGTTCGTCGGCCACGGGGTCGGCCGGCACCTCCATGAGGAACCGCAAATTCCGAACTACCGAACCGCCGGAGCGACTGCGAAGCTCAAGGCGGGAATGACGCTGGCGATTGAGCCGATGGTAAATCTGGGCAAAGCTGGAGTGATGTTGCTTCAGGACAATTGGACGGTAGTGACCGCCGATCACACGTCTTCAGCTCATTTTGAACACACGATTCTAGTTACAAAAGGTGAACCTGAGATCCTCACATGGCGCGAAAAGACGTCATCGAAGTTGAAGGCAGGGTAGTCGAATTACTGCCGAATACGATGTTCAGGGTCGAACTTCCCAATGGACACAGGCTTTTGGCGAACATTTCCGGAAAAATGCGGTTACATTTCATTCGGATCTTGCCAGGAGACAAAGTTATGGTAGAGATGTCTCCCTACGATCTATCGAAAGGCCGAATAACCTTCCGGCAAAGGTAAGGTAGTAGGACGAAAGCGGACGAAGCGAACGCTCCCGAAAGGGTTTTTCGGTGGCGTTTTTTTGTCCTCTAATTGTTTTTAGAGGGTGAAACCCAACGAATTTTAATGAAAGTTAGACCTTCAGTTAAGCGCCTGTGTGAGAGCTGCCGCGTAATTAAGCGGAAGAATGTTATTCGTGTGGTTTGCAAAAACCCGCGCCACAAGCAGCGCCAGGGCTAACCACGTTTGCTGAGCCGCAGTTTGAATTAGATACGTTTATGCCGCGTTTACTTGGAGTCGAAATCCCCGGAGAAAAGAGAATCGAGGCCTCCTTGCCGTATATCTACGGGCTGGGCCCGAAGACATCGAGACGGATCCTTGAACAGGCTAATATCGACCCAAATGTCCGGGCAAAGAATCTTACACCTGAACAGCTTGGGCAGATCGTGCACGTGATTAACGCGAGCGGGTTACTGATCGAAGGTGATCTGCGTCGCGAGATCCAATCGAACCTCAAACGTCTCCAGGCCATCCGCTGTTATCGCGGTATTCGGCATATTCGTGGACTTCCGGTTCGCGGCCAGCGGACCTCAACCAACGCGCGCACGCGGAAAGGCCCGCGCAAAACCGTCGGTGTTCAACGGAACAAAGACGCGAAGGCCGGCAAAGTTTAAACCGCACTTTATAAGATGGCTGACGAAGAACAATCCAAACCCACTTCTGAGGCGCCGGCAGCGCCTGTGACGCCCGCCGCTCCCGCGGCCCCGGCCCCTGCTGAGGCATCATCCTCCACGCCCCCTGCGGCAAATGCAACGCCTGTAGCCTCCGCAACACCTGCTGCTCCAGCCGAACCGAAAGCTCCTAAAGCAGCAAAGCCGAAGGCTCCGAAGAAGGAGGGAGCGCCCGCTGGCGACGGGGCCAAGACTTCCCTATCACTTGATTCCGGAGCTACGGAGCGCCCGAAGATCATTAAGGCGAAAGGTAGCAAGAACGTCGGTTCTGGTATCGCTCATGTCTTAGCGACTTTTAATAATACGATCGTCTCCATCACCGATTTGTCCGGGAACGTGATTGGTTGGTCTAGTGCCGGAAAAGCTGGATTTCGAGGTTCGCGAAAGAGTACCGCTTACGCGGCACAGTTAGTGGCCCAAGATGCTTGCCGGCAGGCGATGGGACATGGGCTGAAGGAAGTTGAGGTCTTGGTGAAAGGACCAGGGGCAGGTCGCGAGTCCGCCGTCAGAGCCATGCAAGCCATTGGCCTCGATATCTCGGTGATCCGAGATGTCACCCCGGTTCCTCATAATGGTTGCCGGCCACCGAAACAACGTCGCGTCTGATAAGGAGTTAAAGTGGGTAGATACACTGGTCCGAAAGCAAAAATTAGTCGTCGTTTTGGGGTTGCTCTTTTTGGCCCCAACAAAGCTCTAGAGCGGAAGAATTACCCTCCCGGGATGCACGGACCTAAAGGCTCCCGGCGTAAACAGTCCGACTACGCTATCGCCTTGGCAGAGAAGCAGAAATTGCGGTTCATGTATGGACTCATGGAACGGCAATTCCGTCGTTACTTTGAAAGCGCTCTGCGTAGACGAGGTGTTACCGGTGAAACTTTGTTACAGATGCTCGAGACTCGTCTGGACAACGTTGTTTACCGGTTGGGGTTCGCCAATTCCCGGAGCGCGGCTCGGCAGATCGTTTCTCACGGCCACGTGTTAGTGAACAATCGCAAGGTTAATGTTTCGTCGTACAACCTGCG
The DNA here is from genome assembly GCA_019239825.1 of Verrucomicrobiota bacterium. Lineage (GTDB taxonomy): Bacteria > Verrucomicrobiota > Verrucomicrobiia > Chthoniobacterales > JAFAMB01 > JAFAVN01. The sequence continues at coordinate 10,177 of JAFAZK010000182.1, forward strand.
TGCTGGGGACATCATTACCATCAAAGAAAAACCGGCTTCTCGCCGGCTAGTGACCAGGAATCTTGAATTGACCCAGATCCAGCCGATCCCGGACTGGTTGGTAGTCGACAAGGACCAATTCCAGGGCAAGGTCACGCGCGTTCCTTCGCGCGAGGAAATCGCTCCGATCGTGAACGAGCAACTCGTCGTCGAGTTGTATTCGCGATAGCATTGCTGCCCGGTGTCGATACACGCCGGCGTATTGCGGCGGGGCAACGGATATGACTTATGGGACCCATATGGCTTATGGGTCCCTGCCAAGGGCGACTATATGTGGTCGCTCGGCGGTCTGCCTGTCTAATGGCTTTTGGAGCCGCTGCCTGATTGAGAACTTCCGCCTATCTGGTGGCTCGAATACTGCGGCACAAATTCCTCTTGGATCGCTTGGGCCATTAGGTTCAGGGGTAGCAGGCCCTGCGACAGAATGAAGTCGTGGTATGCCTTTTCGTTAAACTTCGCACCCATGGCTAGTTTTGTCCGTTCCCTTAGTTCCCTCAGGGTCATATAGCCATAGAAGTACGCAGCGGCTTGGCCGGGAGCCCGGTAAGTATAGCGTTCAACTTCCTCTTTGGCGTCTGATTCGGAGAGTGCCACTTCGTGGACCAGGAACGCTTTTGCTTCTTCCGGCTTCATCAATCCCAGGTTCAGCATCGGGTCCAAAAACGCTCGAGCAATCCGCAACAACCGGTCATCGAGCGAAAACAGCTGACCATCCAATGGTTCGTATGGCTCCATCACTGCCTCCATGTAGACGGCCCAACCCTCTACGTTGGCACTGTTGTCTGCGAAGATAGATCGCGCCATCGAGACCCCATTATCAACCATGGAAGTAAATTGGAGATCGTGGCCTGGGCGAGCTTCGTGTGCGGTCAAAGTCCAGGACTCGCCTTCGTTAATAAAATCCTCATCCAGGCCATTCTTGCCGTTCGGAATCACGAACTCGCCGTACTCACCGTGATTATCGATTAGCCGAGGTGGATTCATATGGGGAGCGGGTTCCTCCGCAGTCTCAGCTGCCGATCCTAGCCGGATTAGAGTTGGTCGCTTTGGCAGGCTGACAATGTTGTTTTCCTCCACCAATTTCTCGATCTGTGCGAGCCGGTCCTGGTAAAAAGAGAGGAGCTTATCAGGCGGAGCCGTTCTGTGCTTTAGCGCCCGGATGACTTCACGATAATCCGATGAGCTAAGCTTTTCCTGTTGCGCGATCACTTTGGCCAAGGTCCGCATCTCATCCTGGATCTCGATGAATTCAAATCGAGCGCGTTCCATTAAAGTGTGCGGGTCAATGAGCACTCCGTTATTCTTCAGGTTGTCGGCGTAAATGGCCTCTGGCAGAGGGTTGGTTTGCCTAGCCTGGGGCAGAATCTGTGTTTGTAGCCAATCTTTGTAATCCAAGAGCTGGCGGGTTAGTGCCGTGTGTGCCTGCTCCCAGCCGGTGAGCTTCGCCGTTCGGAAAAGTTCAGCGATACCATCCAAGTAGGTTTGGGTGTTATTAATGGCATCATTTACCTCGGACAGATAAGGGCGAGCTAGCTTCGCGTTGCCCAGCATCTCTTCGGTTTGGGCTTTGGCCAACTCGGTGATCGGTTCAAAGCCGGTTTCCTGTCCCGCGTACCGGCTCAATCGAACAATCGCTCTGGCCTGCCGGTCGGCAGAATTACGCGGATCCAGCAAAGTCTGGAGACCTTGAAAAACCATCTCGCCGACGTCGTAAAAAGGAAGCATCAGCTCGTGGTTAAGCTTGGCGGTTTCCAGGCTGTTCTTCTGTGCGGTGATTAATATGTCCAAATCCCGGCGGACATTAGGGTCAGACTCCGATGCTTCTTTAACTTGTAACTGCTGGACTATCCTTTCCCCGTCTTCCTTGCTGCGCGCATAGAGATTTGGCTTTAGATCCATGACATTTTCATCCGCTTGATCGATCCCGATTGAAGATCCGTTCTCGGGCGAGTACTTGGTCATGTATTCCAGGAGCGGCTTGGCGGCTTGGTTGCTCTTCTGTACCCAGCCGGCTGTCTCGCCGGCGTAACCGGCAATGGCGAAGCAACCGACGGCTGCCAGTAATCCCATCCGTATTAAATGCGTCATTTTTGAGTCCTCAGTTTGAGTGGTAGGTTACGCGAAGAATTGGCGGAGTTCGAGGGGAAGGAGCCGGGAGCAAGAATCCGGCAGCCAGTAGGTACTGCATTCCGCTGGGATTGAGTTGTGAGGATTGGCAATTCTTAGAAAAGTAATTGGTGAAGTACTTGCCCTCAGTCCTGGTTACCGAACATTGACGTACTGATTACTTTAAGAGATGCGCATCTTCTACATTACGCTCAACACGGATGATGAGGCTCGCCGAATTCAATCACGTGCGCGTACCGCTGGGAACGCAAGATCGTCGAGGAACCGGAGACCGTGCTGCTGGTTAAAACCCGATCCGGGTATCGTCAGGCGATTGAAGAGGTGGTTAGGCAACACATCAGTTATACGAATCTGATGGCCGAGATATCGCCGGAGTCAGTGAATGAGAGCTTTGCCAATTGGTTGAATGCGGAAGTACCGTTGGCGGCAGGCGTTCCCACGAAGAAAGAATAGCCGCGAAAAGGCGTAAAGAATGCAAAAGGGATAGCCGACTTTGGTGGGGCGAGGCTCCCGAAAAGATCACAGAGTGTAAGCAGGGCGACTGGTAGAATCGCCGATATCAGATTGTATTAGGCCGACGGATGCGCCGAGCCTTGGTCGAGCGGCAGCCACCGGCTCGGCACGGGTTTCGGCGTAGCAACGGTGTAATTCTGGTGCACTTCGGCAGCCCTGATAAAGCTGCTTGGTCTTTTGGGAGCCTCGCCCCACCAAAGTCGGCTATCCCTTTTGCGTTCTTTGCGTTCTCTCGCGGTTATTTTCTTTCTCGCCGTACTGCGCTAATACTGCGGCACGATGCGTTCGCTTATCCTCATACTCTACGCCCTCGTTACCTCCGTCCGAGTTATCGCTGCGTCGCCGTCTCCATCTGATGCCCCGGCATCCTTACCCGACGGTATTTACGCGAAAATCACAACGCCGCGCGGAATCATCATCGCGCGTTTATTTGACCAAGACGCACCGTTGACCGTCACCAACTTCGTGGGTTTGGCCGAAGGCACCTTGGGACCGAATCCGGGCAAACCGTTCTACGACGGATTGACCTTCCATCGAGTAGTCCCCGGTTTTGTGATCCAAGGAGGGGATCCACTTGGGACCGGCGACGGAGACCCGGGTTACGAGTTTCCTGACGAATTTTCGCCTAAGCTGCGACATGACTCCATTGGGGTCTTATCGATGGCGAATTCCGGGCCCGATACAAACGGCTGCCAGTTCTTCATCACCTTAGACGCGGAGAATCAATTGAACTATTTGCATAGCGTCTTCGGTAAGGTCGTTAGCGGAATCGAAGTGTTGCCTGAAGTACAGCAGGGCGACAAGATGGAGATTAAGATCTTGCGTGTAGGGGCGGTGGCCAAGGCCTTTCGCGCAGACCAGGCGGCGTTTAACGAACTAATCGCTAAAGCTCCTCGAGCCACATTCCCCCATTTCGAAAGTGAGGAGGGAGTACTGCCGACGGAGCCTCAGAACCGGGAAAAAGGGTTCAACAATAAGCTTTCTAACTTTGAGCGGTTTACGGGAGTTAAGATCTACGCCCTAGCATTTGCGGCATTTCATCCGTCAGCCTCCGGTCAAGCCCGATCAGAACTTGCCCAGATGGTTGCGCATCACTTCGGCGTCGGACGAAGTGGAATCACTGCGTTATACTTTGCTGATACCCATGATTGGGAGTTTGTGATTGGCGATGAACCACTCAAAGCCGTTGGCAGATCTACAGAATTGTCGATTCTCGCGGATTGGCAAAAATCGCTCCAAGCTCGCGCTACCGCGACGAGCGAGAAGCTGATCGCCCTAGCGGAAAAAAGAGCGGATAAGCCACTAACGGAGCCTCGACAGAACTATATTAGAATCGCAGCGATGTTGGAGGAGTTGGTCGAAGAATTTTCGCCAAAACCAACGTCTTGAACTTCCGTCGACTGGCGAACACGCTTTTCTTAAACGACCGTTTGAGCTTTTGATTTCCGGTTCAAGAGAGGACTGAGCAAACCCGGTAGACGCACACCGAGTTGGAAGCTAACCGAAATCGCGGTGATGGCGGCGGATAGAACTGCTCCCAGCGCGACAATGGTAAACAGGGTTGGCAATCCGGCGCCAAAACGAACGACTGCTAACCAGCCTGCTCCAATCACGAACAAGAGCCGCAGGGTACCGGCCAGGAAAGGGGCAGCCACTCGACCGCTGCCTTGGCCGGCAAAGTAGAGCAGCATCCCCAGCCCAGTTGCGCCATACATCGGGCCGATTCGCTGGAGGTAAAGCGCTCCGGTTGCCAAAACTGCTGGGTCACGACTAAAAATCTCTAGCCAGAGGTTGGGCATTAGGGCAACCAAAAGGCCGATCAGTTCTGTAACCCCGAACGCTAATAGGGCCCCAGTCCAAGCCACTTGTCGTGCACGGGCTTGGTTTCCAGCGCCAATGGCCGTGCCGACAAGAGTCACCACGGCGGTACCCAATCCGAACAAAGGCGGAACCAGAACATAGTCGAGCCGGGAAGCGGTACCGAAGCCGGCCAGCGCATCCGCACCGAACAGACCAACCAGGCCAGTCACCATTACGACCGTCGCGTTGAGTTGGAAGGTCCCGACGGCTGAAAGGAGTCCGACGCCTAGAATCTGCTTAAACAAGTGGGTCTCGAGCGGCGCCCATTTTAGGGTTAAACCTCCGCGGCCCTTGATCATAATCCATAAGAGCACTACGGCTGCTAACGAATTAAAAAGTGTCACGGCGGCGCCGGCTCCGGCGATACCAAGCGCGGGCACCGGTCCGAAGCCAAAGATAAGAGCTGGCGATATTGGGACCAAGAGAGCGGCGTCAATGAAGCTGATAATTGCCGGGATGCGGACGTTTCCGGCGCCGCGTAATGCCGCGGCCAGCTGGTTCACCACCCAGATTGGGACTGAGCCTATAAATACAAAACGGGAATAGGTCAGGGCAGCATCGAGCGCTCGCCCGCTTCCGCCAAGCGCACGATACAAGAAGGGGCCGCCGGCAAGTACGGCGGCGGTGAAGATGAGCCCGAAGAAGATCGCCAGCACCAATGCATGCAGCACTAACGCATTGGCGTCCTTCGTCTTGCCCGCGCCTAAACTTCGAGCCACCGCCGACGACACCCCTCCTCCGATACCGCCGGCGGACATCATGGTCATTAACATGACGACGGGGAAAACCAGCGCGACACCGGCTAGCGCTTCAGTACCCAGAAAGCTCACATAAAAGGTTTCGGCGACTCCGACCAGAGTCTGCAGCAAGAGAACCGCGATGACCGGCAAAGCCTGCCGCAACATCAGGGGCAGTATCGGTGCAGTAAGTAAACGTTGTCGCAGAGCCTGTTGATCCATGGTGGCGGAATTGGTTGGGCAATTGAAACGGAAGAGCTGTGGAAGTGGAATCTCGGTACCACGCGGTACCGAGTGATTGCACAGTATGGTACTTGATGGTACCTTGTCAAATCTGCAAGTCTACAAATTCTCAAACCACAGATTCAGTTCATGGTTACCGCTTCAGATTTCCCCTCGGAAGATGTTGGCCCAAACCCGGCTCGTCGCCGGATTCTCCAAGCGGCCTTTTCCGCCTTCACCACAAACGGATTTGCCCAGACCAGCACACTCGAGATCGCTTCTCAGGCCAAGGTCTCGAAGCGCGAGCTTTACACCTTAGTGGGTAATAAAAAGGAAACGCTGGTGGCCTGTATCACCGCGAGGGCTAAACGGTTCCAACTTCCTCCGGACCTCCTAAAAGTACGCGACCGAGATACTTTGGTGCGAGCGTTGTCCGGTTTTGGCGAGCTGCTTCTGCGCGAGCGCAGCGATGCCTCAGTTATTGCCGTCTACCGCCTGGCGATCGCCGAGGCCCACCGGGTTCCAGAAATAGCGCGTACCATTGATTTAAAAGGGCGCGAGACCAGCCACTCTGCTCTGAAAGAGATCCTGGCCCAAGCGCGTTCGTCACGCTTGCTCGAAGGTTCTCTCGAAGAAATGGCGGAACAGTTTTCCGCCCTGCTTTGGGGAGATTTGTTCATGAATCTGCTGCTCGGCCTCGCCGATGCGCCTAGCCCTAGCCAAGTCAAGCGACGAGCTCGGAGCGCGACGGCTGCTTTGTTGCGACTCTATTCATTTCCGGACAAGCCTTCCTAGCCGCTGTGATCTTTTTTATTGGTACTCTTGGGGCGTGGTCAGAATCGACCGGGTTGATTGCGCCAAGAGCATGGCGGAATTGTCCGGCAGTTTAGCGGCGATTTTCTGCAGCTCTTTTAGTGCAGCTTTTGCTCTAGCGAGATCCGATTGAAATTCCTTCTTTAGATCAGCAACATTAACGTCGTCAGTTGCGTTCTGGGGGGCGGCTACTAACTCTTTTAATGTGGCTTGGCATGTCGCGAATGCGACCGATACAGCTTTCCGCGCTTGCGGATTCGCAATGGTGGTCTCGGCCAGTTGCTTTGCTAACCGACTGATCGTCTCGGCTTGTTTGATATCGACGCTGACACTAGCGAGCACCAGCATAGAAAAGTGACTCCCTCCGTTCTCGTTTACGACCGAGTCAAAACTAACCGTAGCGACATCAGGTAATAGCTGGCGGACGCGCTCGAGCGTCTTCTTATCACCGGCCTTCAAACCGTCGATCAGCGTTTCGGTCTGCTTATTTAGACAGCTGGTATAAGCGTCGGCAACCGAGCGGACGCCCGCATTGCTGGTATCATTGATCTTCTGTGATACGTCGTCCACCACCAGGTGATCCTGTCGGAGGAGATCTTGGCAGTCTAAAATAAGGCTACCGTCTGAATTCGTTTCCGGGTTAACAGGGATGTCGATATCAATATGCAAACTGATGCCATCGATTTTACCGAGGGGGCCTTCGACGCTCTTTTTCGTTGTACGAACAAGAGTCCCTAGGTCGGTTGGCGTGATCGGGATGTTAAAACTGAGCATCCCAAGAGGGCCAACCTCTTGCCGCGTTGGGTATCCGGCCAGCGGTTGGTTCGTCCGAGAATCGACCGTGTTGACTTCGATTGTAGGCCTCGGCTGATTTGGTGTCTCTCTGATGTAGATACGGATCGGTAGGCGGCCCAAATCTCCCTCAACTATCCGCCGTTCCTTCGATGCTAACAGAGCACCGGCCGGCAGTTCGATTTCGTCTGGTACGTTGCCGTAGGAATCCGAGTGAAACCGGACCGTCGCCTTGATTTCAGGGAGCGAGGGGTTTTGCATCTCTTCTGCAATTGCCGAGGGCAAGCCGGACGCGATTAGTACGGCAGTGAGAAGCGTTATCCGCATAGGCTCTGCGTCATCTAGAGAATCAGGAAACGCCCTTTTTGTCACGCCGACGATTGCCGCGAGAAGTGAGAGGCGCTGGCGCGGTCTGGGACGCATTCGCCCTGCGACTAATCGGCGCATCAACCGCGAATGGACACGAATGAACACGATCGGTCGGGAGCGACCGGTAGGATCACATCGTTAGTCGTTCGCTCTGCGATTGATTCAGCCGACGGGATTCCCAGCTCCGTAGGAGCGCAATCTTTATAGAAACGGTAACTTAAAATACGACTAGCTCCGTTAGGAGCGGCATAGAAGGTTGTTCCCGACTAGATGTCGCTCCTACGGAGCTGATCGTGTTTTCTGCGGCTCAGGCTATAAAGATGTCGCTCCTACGGAGCTGTTTTCAATGCTGCGCCGCGACCGGATCGGACTCACGCGATCCATGGGATAACGGGGATTTCACTGACTCCTATAAGTCGCATAGGTCCCATTTGATCCGAACGGCCGCAGCTTCCTGGCGTCTACTCGATAGGCAATGACTTCGTCGCGATGCACCTAGTAATTGGTATTGTCGACGGTGGCACTATTAGGATCGAGTGGCCTGATTTCTAGGAACAGGCCATAATTCAGGCAAGGATTGCCCGCGGCAATTTCTGCTGCTTCATCGAGACTATTAGCAACAACAAACCAAAAACCGCCTATCACTTCTTTCAATTCTCCGAAAGGTCCGTCGGTTATCACGTTCCGGCGGCCGACGGTTCTTCCTTCGGACGTTAATCGCTGCCCGTACTTCATCTTGCCGTCCTCAACCAATCGATCGAGCCAGACATAAAATTGGTCGATAACCTTGCTTATTTGATCTCGTGAAGCCGTTTTATCCCATTGCCCCCTGGAAATAACCAGATATTCGGACGGGGAAGATTTAGTGGTCATAAAGTTTTGTCCTCCAAGCTACGGGATCGTCTAAAATCAGGCGGTTTAGTATCCTCTCGAAACCGAGTAACCGCATTCGGCCGTGTCCTCAATGAGAAACTTAGGTCAGATGCTCTTGGCCTCGGGTCTAAGACCTTCACCTCACGACCAATTCGAGGGGTTACTGACCCGAGCTGGATTTCACTCTCGCGCGTTTAACTGCGCGTTTTGCAAAACCAGTTGGTCACCTCTTCCAGTCGCTCTTTTTCTAGGATTCGCCGCAATATTCTCTTCCAGAATCCATTTAATTTCAGCAACCGTTCCAGGATTAGTAAGTAGTGCGGCGTGCCCTGCGGGAACGAATTTCTCTGACTCGGCTCCGTCCAAATGAGAGCTGCTATAGTCGACAACTCCGTCTGAGCTATCGGGTCCACCTTCATCTCCCAGGTACCCAATGATGCTGTGAAAAGGAACCCTGATCGGTAACTCTGCGAGCCGGTCCAATGTGGGGTTTGGCGCGAGCGAGATGAGGCTGGTCGGTCCGCCGAGCCTGCTCACCCGAGCGTAATAGGGATCCAGCGTTCCAGGGTGTTGAGCTTCAATTTGTCTCAACAGGTTGGCCGGACCCTGCGAATGCCTTATGAGCCGGTTACCGAGACTGCCCACGATTCCGCCGGCCAGGTAGCTTCCTCGATGCGGGACCCCCAAAAAAATGAGCCGATCGATGCAGGGCTCATGCCGGAAGAAAAGATACTGCGAAATCAAATCCCTTTCACTCTGCGTCAGTGCCAAGCTGTTCAGCGGTTTGTTCGCGAACACGTTCCAGATCGCGTCACCTGAGTCAGAGACTAAAGTGTGGGCAAGCAATCCACCCATGCTATGAGCAACGACGACAACGTGGCGCGAGGCGACGGCGGTGCCGCTCGGATCAAATAAATGTTGGGTTCGTTTCAGCTCTTCTCGCAGTTGCGCCGCGCTCTCCAGAACCGGTTGGCCGGTTGGATAAAGAAAAAACCACGGCTGATAGTGCTCGAGAACTTTCGGGTCCGAGCAGAGATCATTAGTCAGGTTCTGCCATGACAACGGTGAGGAAAGCAGACCATGAATGAATAGGATGGGAATCTTATTCGGATCGTAAGGATGAATCAGGTATATGCCGGTCGCGAATCTGGGGTTGTCTGGTCTGACGAATGCCTCGAAGGAGCTCCCGGCCACTTTTCGGGAATGGGAGAAGAGGACCGCTAAAGTAGCCGTGTAATCGGCCGCGATCGGATCTGGACCCGCGGCGGAGCCTACCACGGACGGATCAAATGGATCGTACAGTTTGAGCAAGGGTGAGCGTCCTGGCCGGTCTTCTTTGACGGCTGTTAAACCAAGTACGATCCCACTGTGCGGATAGTGTTTTTCTTCCGGTGTGATTTCGGGATTCTGGTTGTAGATGACCAGCGGCGTACCTTTTCCGGCAACCTTATATTCGTGGCGCAGACCTTTCTGGTGGATTGAGTCTGCCAATAGGACTTGATCGCATTTGGTCAGGTACTTCGCGGATTCCGCCTGTAGAGAAGAGGCCCACTGTACCTGTACCGGTTCACCGTCCCAAAGCATCTCCGGTTTCGTGAAATCGGGATCGATCTGGGATTTAGCCAGATAAGAAACCGCGACGGTGTGAGCGCATCCGGAAACGAGAATACAAATCAGCAAGCGGCCGAGGTGAATGGCGATGGTCTTGAGGCGGTCCATGCAGGCAATAGGTGAAATCAAGTTTCGTCGCCAGTGTCGGATCTCATTGGATTCCAGAGTAAATATTCATTCCGCAGCGACGTGCTGACCTTTCTGGGCTGTGGAGGGTTTCATTAGCAACACCAGGAAAGCGAGTGCCACCGCTAGCACCGCGAAAATCAAGAAAGCATCGAAGTAGGAAAGTGAGGAGGCCTGCTGTTCACGGAGGTTCTCCAGCGATTGCAGAGCCATTTGTTGAGAACCGGCCGGATCTCCGGTCTGTTGCAAGAAGGTCGTTTGCGTCTCAGCCAAATAGGAATTCACGGCCGGATTGAATTGATCGAGATACTCATTTAGTCGCAGACCATGGAATATCTCGCGGCGCTCAGTGATGGTTTGACCCATGGTAGTCCCCACACTGCCGCCCTCATTACGCAATAAGGCGAGCAAACCGACGGCCGCACCGCGCAACGAGCGTGGAATGTAGAGGAAGGCGGCAAGGTTCAACGGCGCGAAGATCATCCCTAGTCCGGTTATCATGACCACGCGTGGCCAGACCACCTGCCAAGCCGAAATCTCAAGATTGAGTTGTGACATCCAGAAATTTCCGGCGCCAAGGATTAATAGGCCGATGGCAATCAACCATCGGGCGTCGACGCCGCGCCCGAGCAAGGAGCCAACGACGACTAGCGCGATGATCGTAAAAACGCCGGCAGGCGATAGTACTAAGCCAGCGTGAAACGCGTCATAACCAAAAAGCGATTCCAGGAGGGCGGGTAAAAGAGTACTGCTCCCGTAGAGAACACCGAAAGCGCAGAAAATGATAAGGCAGCAGGGGGCAAAGTTACGGTCCAGTAAAGGCCGGAAGTTAACGATGGGATTCGAATGGCGGCTTTCCCAAACCACCAAGCTGGTACCCCCGATGAGAAAGAGAGCAGATAAAATCTGTATACGTCCGAAAGAGTCGTTAAACCAGTCCCACTCTTGTCCCTTGCTGAGAACTACTTCCCAGCAAACCATTGTCATTGCGAGTAGACTGAGCCCGAGAATATCAAAATTGAGAGGCTGTTTCTTGGACGCCTTGCGCTGATCCGTCATATACTCAGGATCTCGTACGACCATCGCGCAAACCACTAGTGCGCAAATGCCCACTGGGATGTTGATAAGAAAAATCCAGCGCCAGGAATATTCATCCGTGATGTAACCGCCTAGGGTGGGGCCAACTACTGGAGCAAGCAATGCTGCTACTCCGAACATGGTTTGAGCTGCGCCCTGTTTTTCGGCTGGAAAGCTATCCAGGAGGATGCCTTGGCTGGAGGGTTGTAGGCCGCCGCCGGCGAGCCCCTGCATAACCCGGAAGAGAATCAACTGTCCGAGACTCGTTGCCATTCCACATAGGAACGAACTAAGGGTAAAGATAGCGATTGATAACAGGAAATAGTTACGCCGTCCCAGATGTGCGGCCAGCCAACCGGAGATAGGTAGAATGATGGCATTAGCTGCAAGATAACTGGTGATGACCCATTCACTATCGGTGACGGCCGCAGAGAGTCCGCCGGCGATGTAACGCAAGGCCACATTCGCAATCGTGGTATCCAGCACCTCCATGAAGGTCGGTATCACTACCGCCATCGCAACGATCCACGGGTTGAAAACTCGTTGTCTTGACGCAGAGGCGGTCAATACAGCGGATGCACCCGTGCTCATGGGGTGGGAGTGACTGAGGCAGCAGGCTGGTCCGGTTGCTGCAGGTATTGACCTGCGTTCGGGCCGCTAGGCGCGATCGCCAAATCTACTGTTGGCGTGACTGAGAGACCGGCGAAAAGAGGGAGTTTGTCCGGGTCATAATTCAGCAGGTCAACCCTCACCGGCAGCCGTTGCACGACTTTGACGAAATTACCGGTCGCGTTTTGGGCCGGTAACAAGGCCAGTGTGGAACCTGTGCCGTAAGTGAAACCAGAGATCCGTCCCTCGAACGTATGTTTGCCGCCGTACATGTCCAGCTCCAGGTCGACGTGTTGTCCGATACGCAGGTTGCGGAGCTGAGTCTCCTTGAAGTTGGCGTCTATCCAGATATCGCTTAACGAATTGATCGCCATCACATTTTGCCCGACTTGCAAGTTGTTGCCAGGATTCACGTTTCGCCGGCTAATAACGCCGTCGATTTCGGCCACTACCGTGCAATAACGCAAATTAAGATTGGCTTGATCGAGATCACGCTGCGCTTGCATCACACTGGTTTGGGCTTGTTTTAGGGTCGGCGCGTTCTTAATCACTTCGGCATAGATGCGATTTAAATCTCCGGTCGGATCGCGCCGGTAGAACTCATCCACCATTTCCTGTGGTGACAGTGTGTAGGATGACGGCACAATACCGAGCTGTGCAGCGCTCTGAAGCAGGTCAGCCTGCGCTTGACGAACGGAAGAGAACGTCTGATCGAGATCCGGCGGCACATCGCTCAGTTTTTCTCCTTCTGGTACCTGGGCCGGCAACCCGAGTGCGACGCGGGCTTGATAAATATTTTGTAGTGCTTGTGTTACCTGGGCTTTCGCGACATCTAACGCTTCGCGTCGCTCGTCATATTCTTCTTGGCTCACCACCCTGGTTGAGAGCAAGCGTTCCGCGCGATCAAACTCCTGCTGCGCTAGTACTAAGGTTGCTTTTTCTTGCTCCCAAGTCGCGACCCGAGCCGCGATCAACTGGACCTGGTTGTCAACGTCTTCAATCGCGCGCGAAAGCTTAAACCGGTTGCTCCGGGTCTGGCCAATCAGGCCTCGCACATTGGCGTCGGCTACAACCAGGGCTGCCTGAGCGGCGTCGAGTGCTGCTTTCTTGATTGCGACTTGCACCTGATACGGCTCCGGGTCGAGCTCGAGGAGCACGTCGCCTTTCTTCACTCGATTATTATTGTCTACCAGGACGCGAGCCACTTGGCCGCTCACCCGCGGTGCCACGAAAGTCACGTAGCCGTTCACGTAGGCATCATCAGTTGAGACGGTATTAAACGCCCGCATGACTCGTGGAACTCCTAAGACTAGCAGCAATATCCCTACGACGATGGCAACCACAATTAGGACACGACGACGTTTGCTTGGCGCCTTAGCGGTTGGTTTTGGTCCCTCGGTGGAGGTGGCCGTTTTTGCGGCTTGTGCGGGAGGGGATTGTTCGGTTTCCACAAGTTTGATTCCGAAGGTTTAAGGTCGGTTTTTTAGATCGATGAGGGCCAAACGGCAGCGACTCTCCTCTGCAGGAAAAGCGCAACAAGTTGTGTGCCAACCGATTACGGTCGGATGCTTGTCCCTTCCTATCAAATAGTTATGGTCGAAGCAATTCTCGGCCGAATAAGTACGAGAAATTGAACCTACATCTTTTCGTATCCGTGGCGGTCCAACGAACACGATGATCTTGAAGAATTCGAGCGGTCCAGGCACTAATTTCTGATGCGGACGGATTTAGCACGCTTATTCGCTCTTCTTATCCTGGCGTCATTTGGGGTCAGCTTTGAGGCGGTGGCTGCTTCTGGACCCTTCGCTGTGACTCTGGACGGCAACATCACCCATATCGCGTCGGGGTTTTCGTTCCCAAGTAAGATTGGGCAGTTTCAGCGGGTGATGACTCGGCAGTATGACACGGCAGGTAAGGGCGTATCGATTGGCTACGAAGTTGATCGCCCGCGAATCGCCGCGACGATCTATGTATATCCGAGCAGCGGCCGGTTGATAGAAACCGAATTTGTGGTGCGGGAGAATGAGATCGTCGCCCTGCACCGGGATACAAAACTGATAGACCGAGGGACGGGATTTGTTGGTCCCAAGAGAATACCAGCGCTGGTCGCAAATTATGAGTACACCGATACTTTCGCTGGGAAGGTTCAACCGCTGCGGTCCCGCTTGGTAGTTGTGCGTCGGGGCGATTGGAATATCGAGTATCGTTTTACCTATGCGGCTTCGGAAGGCGCCAATGGCGCTTCCTTAATCGATTTCCTGCAGAATGGTTTCGTTTGGCCGGAGGCAATTCCACCTGCACAAAGCTCTGGAACGCCTGGGAAGAAAGAGAAGCCGTAATGGGAATCAAACAAATGTGAGCGGAGCCACGCGCTTGGTAGGGCGAATCGACCGTGAGATCGAGTCGGGCGCTACAGATCGGACTTTTAAAATACTAGAGATCAGCCGAGGGCGGTTCGAAAAGCTGCGGGCGGCGACGAGGTCATCGAACTATCAGGCGTCTCTTTTGAATCATTTGGGGCATCTATAACGGGGTCTTGCAAACGAAAGACGGAGGCATAGCGAATCCTCCAATCGGGGTGGTCCTTACTAAATGGTTCCAGCCCCCACCATCCAAACGGCCATCCTGTCATCAGCGAAGAGTCGCCTTCATAGATCTCCCGCATCAAATCCGATACCGGTTTCCAATTCATATCCTTGGCAACTTTCGTCCGCACGTCCAAGTCGACTCCGGAGACAAAGATATAGCCGCCCGCCTTAACCAGACCCGCAATATTGCGTAAACATCTTTCGGCCGACGCAGGTTCCATGTGACAGAGAAACCGGTTAGCAACCACCACGTCCTGGGGACCCAATAAGCGAATGAGCTCCGGATCACTCACATCCGCGACCCTCCAAGCGATGCCCTCTTTCAGCCACAATTTTACTTTGGCCCGATCAGAATCCCTGTCGAACATTGCATCCATTTCTGACGCATCCATGCGCTGGAAGATGGATTCAAGCTGGTCATTACCTTGATCTCTGCACGTAGCCCAAGTTAGCTTCTCTTGTTCGGTCATGCCCGAATGGTCAACGGAGCTAAGGCTGGCCGGGCTCTTTAGGGAGTAGACGCCGTCCCTTGCAAAATCAATAATCTCCTGAGAAATATCGACTGCCTGCAAGCTGATTTTCAGGTCTGGACGCGCTCTGCGAATGCTCCAGAGAATGGAATAGACCTCCGCACCTTTGCTGCAGGCCAGGACTGAAATCGCCACCTGAGCTCCGGGCGCCTTCTGATCTACCAGACGGTTCATTAATTCCATCTCTGGCCGGTTTCGAAGAAAAAAGGTTGAATGATTCTGTCTTCGCCTGGACCAACGGCAGACTAAGGTATGCAGATGCCTGCCGTAAGCGCGGCCTATTGAGCTATCCTTCAAGGATGCAGGGAGGAGGCGCCAAATCCGCTTGTTTACGCCCAAATATACTCCGAGACATTTTCGAACCACAAATCGCACTATGAGGTGTCGGGGCATTGTCTGCCTATTGCATCTTAGGACTAAACGACTAGTCCTAAAGGACTACCGGATCCTATTCACTCTTATATAGTTGGTGCTCAAGTTCGAATCGACTAACCAACACAAAATGTAGTCTCATGGATTAGTCTGCTTGAATAAGCCGATCGGTGGGGGTTGAGCTTACTAATTTCGGCAAGCGCACGCAGCGGGCTATGATCGGTGCGAATCCATCAACCGGCAATCAAAATCTTGGGCGCGCCGAGCTTTTCGCCGGTCGACCGAGCTGGCCGAAGTCTTACCCCCCGTCCCCCATTACAACAGCCTAATCTCGTACCGCTCCAATATTGCGTACAGATCGTTGGTTTCGATTAACGGAATTGAATCGGCAATCGTAATAGCCCTCTGAGCGGGCTCTGTCTCAAAGA
>JAFAZK010000194.1 GCA_019239825.1 Verrucomicrobiota bacterium
AGCAAACTATCGGAGTCTGATCTGCGGGTAGCTTGCATTTTCTTGACTGGGCGGCCATTTTCCCGAGGCGACACTCGAACCTTGCAAGTTGGTTGGTCCGTGATTCGTAAGGGGCTACTCCAAGGCACAAAACTAACCGAATCCGAGTTTCGGCGCATCGCTTCCGCTTACGGAGATGCGGGTAAGGTTGCCTACGAAGTGCTACTGAACCGGACTGCTCCCAGACCCAACTCGTTAGCGGAGACCCGAGATTGGTTTGAACGATTGGAGCAAGCCCGGGGACCGGTGGCGAAGGCATCGTTATTGGCAGAATGGCTGCGCTATTCAAATGCTTTGAATGGAAGTTATGTAATCCGCATTTTGACCGGAGACCTGCGGATCGGGTTGAAAGAAGGTCTGGTGGAGGAGGCCATCGCACAGGCATTTACTAGATCGACGGAAGACGTCAGGGAAGCTCATATGCTTACCGGAGATTTGGGTGAAACCGCATTGCTCGCCCAAAAAGACCTCCTGACCACAGCTAAGATTGTACTTTTCCGCCCGGTAATGTCGATGCTGGCCATTCCGGAGCCGACAGCAGAAGCTGCCGCGGAACGGCTTAAACACGACTTCACCGCTACACCGGCGTTTGCTGAGCAGAAGTTTGATGGGGTGCGAGCGCAGTTACATGCAGGCCCGGATAGGGTCGAAGTTTACAGTCGAGATCTTCACAATATCTCACGACAGTTCCCTGAGTTGGCTGAATTGTCGTTCTCGCAAAATCTGATCCTTGATGGTGAAATTATTGCTTTCGATGCAAATAAGAAGCTGACCTTCTTCGATCTGCAGCGCCGTTTAGGTCGCAAGCGCACACGCGATTTATTCGATACGGATGACGTACCGATTGCCTTTATGGCGTTTGACCTCCTGTTGCTGGACAAGAGAAGTCTGGTAAGGGAACCGTTACAATTGCGCCGGTCGTTGCTGGAATCCCTTTCTTTGCCTAAGCTGATTCGACTCTTGCCTAACCAACTCGTGGCCACGGATAGCGAGATCGAGGCGGCATTTATTGCTGCTCGCGACTTGGGCTCAGAAGGCCTTATGCTCAAAGATCCCGGTAGTTCGTATCAGCCCGGAAGAAGAGGTGGAAGCTGGATCAAAATTAAGCGAGAACTGGCCACGCTGGATGTCGTGGTAGTGGGCGCTGAACAAGGGCACGGGAAACGGAGCCACGTGCTCAGCGACTACACTTTTGCGGTTAGAAACTCGGAAAACTCCAGACTGGAAACGATCGGCAAGGCGTATTCCGGTTTGACTGACGCCGAAATTGAGGAACTCACAGAACACTTCCAGCGCACGACCACGCGAAAGATTGGCCGGCTGCACGAAGTCGTGCCGGAGATAGTTTTAGAAGTGGCCTTCGACTCCATCCAGCCGAGTGATCGGCATTCCAGTGGGTTAGCTCTTCGGTTTCCGCGAATCAAAGCGATTCGCCGCGATAAATCTATTGATCAGATCGATACGGTAAATAGCGCGCGCCGAATCGCTAAGCTGGAGTGAACGTTCCAGCTCAAGTGCTTAACGGTTGTGCTCAACGGCCGAAGAGGCCGATCAAAGGGCGGCTGGAGCTGTTGACCGGATAATCTCTAGCTCGCTTTGCGCGTCGCCAAGATCGAATTGTGATTTGGCGACTTTAAACGCAATTTTGCCGGTTACGGGCTGCCGGCCTTGGTAACCCGTTCTGCCGGGCCAGGTTAACGGTCTTTACTACTATTCAGCGGCAAATCTACCAGGGCCGACTTGGCGGACACCTTTCAAGCGATAGATTCGGGCGAACAGATTTTTCTTCGGTTCTGGGGAATTGAACTTGTAGCCGTTAGACATGAGGCCGTCCAGAATATCGGACACGCCCATTGGCGCCCCGCGCGATTTCAGGACACGCACAACCGCCGGAGCCAATGGTCCACTAGGCGAAGTTGAGCGGCGACCACGTCCGCGTCCGTTCAAAGCAACAGCTCTAGTCGACCGCGCGCGCCTACCTCTTCTGGTTAGTCGTGGGGTTGGTGCCGCCAGGCTAGGTGTCACCGGCTTAGTTGCTGTTTCGCCCTGCAATAATTGCTCCAGCTCCGATTCCAAACGCTCGATGCGTTCTTGAATGTCGGCTGCTTTTCTTAATGAGGCGGAGGATAATTTCACAGGCAGAAATTATGCTTCGTTGTTCTATTTGCAAGAGAAGTTCGGGCAAATATATGACAATTCTTATCCGTTATATATAGAACTATACAGCCCGTGCAGCTCAAAAATGCATATTTTTAATATTACAGCCTAGTAAGATTCATGCATAACCGCGTTGTAGCTTTTGCGCCAGGTCGCGTCGAAATCCTGGGAAATCACACCGATTACAATGAAGGTGTGGTGCTGTCAGCCGCCATTGATTGCGGCGTCACTGCCTCTGTTCATCGGCTTCCGCAGCGGCAAATTGAGGTTAGTTCACAAACCAACCAACGTACCGCCGTGGCACACTTAGATGAGCTTTCGCCATCCGCGGCCGAGCCATGGGCTAACTATTGTTTTGGTGTGGTTCGGGAACTAATGGCGGTGGGATGGCCCGCTCATGGCCTCGGCATCGAGATCGCCAGCGATTTACCAGTTGGCGCTGGCCTTTCGAGTTCAGCAGCACTCGAAGTTGCCACCGCTTTTGCCGCTATCGACTTAGCTAACTGGTCGCTGGCTCCCATGAAAATAGCCCAGCTATGTCAGAAAGCGGAAAACGAGTTCGTCGGCGTCAAATGCGGCCTTCTAGACCAGGCTTCATCTGTATTTGGAGCGGATAACCGGGCTATTCTTTTGGATTTCCGCTCGATTACTGCAGAGACTTGTCAGTTACCAGCCGGGGTCTCGCTACTACTGCTCAACTCAGGAATACCGCATGCACTGACTGGAGGTGAATACAACGAACGTCGCGAGCAATGTCAGACGGCGGCCGCTGCTCTTAAAGTTACGGCTCTTCGGGACGCAACTACGAATCAGGTAGAGAATAGCGATCTCGACCCTTTAGTTAAGCGACGAGCTTTACATATCACTGGTGAAAATGAACGGGTCTTTGCCGGACGCGAAGCCCTGCTAGCCGGTGATGTCGATACCTTTGGTGAGCTAATGTTCGCTTCGCATGAAAGCTCGCGGCATAATTTTGAAAACAGCACACCTAATCTGGATGCTTTAGTTGAGATTGCCCAATCCACTAACGGAGTTATCGGATCACGCTTGACCGGTGGTGGGTTTGGAGGTTCGACGGTTTCGTTGATCCGGTCAGAACTGGCTCAAGAGATCATCGACAGCATGCAAAGTAAATATTTCAGCGCTACCGGTGCGCAATGCAGTGCGATCCTAACTCGACCCTCTCAAGGGGCCCGAGTTTTGCGGCGAGATTAATTCCAGACGAATTCTGCGAATGGAATTGGCGCCTCCGCCGAAACTACCTTACGGTCCGGTGTTATGGAAAAGAGCGTCACGGCGCTGCTGGGTGAACTCCTCGATTCGTATAACCGAGTCGGAGGGATCAACAACATAGACGGGCTAAATTTGCCTTCGAAAGGTGCGGTAGCCCAGATCTGTGAGGATCTGCTGCAAATCCTGTTCCCCGGATTCCATGACGAAGAACCGATCGCCTCGAAGCGAATTACCCAGCTGACGTCAAGCCGGTTGCTCAATTTCGCAGAACGTCTCCGCGTTGAGACTTTCAAGAGCCTTCGAGTTCAGGAGCCTGAATGCCCCTATAAACGGGCAGAAGAGATCGTTCTGCATCTTGTGGAACGACTCCCGCGGATACGAGAACTGCTGCGTACTGATGTCGAAGCAGCATTCGAAGGGGATCCGGCAAGCCAGAGCTTTGAGGAGATAATTCTGAGTTATCCCTGCATCGAAACCATCGCGATCCAACGCGCTGCTCATATACTTTATCTCGAAAAGTTGCCCTTGGTGCCTCGCATTATGACCGAATGGGCCCATAGCCGGACCGGGATCGATATCCATCCGGGTGCTAAGATCGGACGATACTTTTTTATCGACCATGGAACCGGGGTCGTCATTGGCGAGACCTGCGAAATCGGGAGCAGAGTGAAGCTGTACCACGGGGTAACGTTGGGCGCTCGAAGCTTTAAAAAGGATGAGGAAGGAAGGGTTAAGAAAGGCGGCAAGCGCCATCCCGATGTCGAAGATGGGGTAACCATCTATCCGAATTCGACAATCCTAGGCGGTGAGACGGTGATCGGGGCAAGATCCACCATCGGCGCAAACGTCTTTTTGATGAGCAGCGTTCCGCCGGATTCTCTGGTAACCAGCGGTCCTGGGGATATCAGCATTACGGCGAAACCGCCGAGAAATGGCAAGAATGGCAGATGAGGCTGCTGGAAGAAGCTAGTGGATGATGCTTCTAGAAGTTATGGCGAACGCTAGTATTCTGAGGAGCCATAACTGCAGCTGTGCTCAGAGTGCGGCTCAATCCGGCGCGGAACCTTATCTTCGGAGATAGCACGCTCTCAACGTGCCGAGATTTTCGCCCTACCAGCGCGGAGCGCTAGAACACTTCTTCCTCGTGGAGCCCGGAATCTTCGCGAATTGATCGAAGCCGCCGGCGGACACCGAGTTTTGAACTAGGACCGTTAACCAAATCAACCACAACGGCTACTAGTGCCGGCACGGTTGTGGCGAGTGCTAAGGAAATGAAGCCTAAACCGACCAAAGAGCGGTTCTTTTTGCTGAGCTTATCCGAAAATAAGATTCCCAAGGCACAACCGACCGCCCCTTGGGAAATCGTCAATAAAGCGGCCGATGAAAGCGACAGCACTAGTGGTTTGCCATGTTCGCTGGTCATAGCGGAAGATTGATCGTTTTTATCAGATATCACTGTTTTGCCCCACCTCATTTCGCCAAGCGTAAAATGTCAAGTTACGACGTTGTTTGGTTGCCCTCCGGCAAACCTAGAGAATATTCGCTAGGGCTCACAAACTACTTTTTTCCGAGGCAATAGTTCTAGCGAGATTGGACCAATGTCGAATAATTTTTATGCTCTGGTGTTGGCTGGCGGTAGCGGGACACGCTTTTGGCCATTAAGCCGAAGGGAGAAGCCTAAGCAGCTGCTCGCCCTGTTCAACGAAAACACGTTACTTGAAGAGACTATTCTCCGGCTACCCGGGTTAATCCCGCCAGAGAACATCTTGATTCTGACTAACCAGGAGCAAGAGGACGCTGTGCGAAAGCTGCTACCTGAGCATCCCCAGAAAAACATTTTTGCGGAACCGGCCAGGAGAGATACCGCCGCGGCGATCGCTCTTGGAGTTGGTCTCATCGCTGCCCGAGACTCGGATGCGACGATGGTCGTACTCCCGGCCGATCATCTGATTAAAGATAAGGTTTCGTTCCAGGCTGATTTACGGGCTGCGGCAACCGTCGCTAGTAAGACCGGTGACCTGGTAACCATCGGCATCACGCCTACCTGGGCCTGTCCGGGATATGGTTACATCGAACGTGGAAAGAAAGTCGATGGGTCTGTTTCCGACTTCTTCGAAGTGGTCCGGTTCCGGGAAAAACCGGAATCGGATCTGGCGGAAACCTTTGTGAGAAGCGGCAATTTCTTTTGGAATGCCGGGATTTTTATTTGGTCTGTAAAGGGGATCCTAGCGGAGTTAAATCGACACGCACCCGCTCTTGGGGAGTTCATTTCCGCAATTCGACGCAGTAGCGACCCGGCTCAGGTAATTGGAGATCGATTCCCGACGCTGCCAAAGATCTCGGTTGACTATGCGATTATGGAAAAGGCCAGCCGGGTTGTAGTAAAGGCTGCCTCGTTTGATTGGGACGACGTCGGCAGTTGGACCTCCATTGCGAAGTATCTCGAGCAATTACCCAATGGCAATGCGACCAACACTTCGGTGTCGGTCGAAGGATCGAACAACAATATTGTTTTCTCTGACCAAAAGATCCATTTTGCCCTGGTTGGAGTTAACGACCTGATCGTGGTTCAGACTCAGGATTCGATTCTGGTTTGCCACCGGCACGATGTTGAACGGGTAAAAAATCTAGTTGGCACCTTGCCGGAACAATTCCAATAAGGATGCGCTGCCTCGGGATCGATTTCGGCTCTAGTCGGATCGGGATCGCCATCTCCGATGATCTCGGGATGCTGGCGCATCCGTTGGAGACGAGTCCTAATGACAGTGGTTTTTTGTCCCGGCTGCGGCAAATCGTTTTGGAAAAGGGGGTATCACGAATTGTGGTGGGCATCCCTCGGAATATGGATGGTTCTTATGGACCTGCGGCCGAGAAAGCCAAGCTGTTTCTCTCCCAATTAAAGAGTGAGTTTGCCGGTGTGCAATTGATTGGTTGGGACGAACGCCTGACGACGGTGGAGGCACAACGCCTTCTGCACGCGGCCGGACGCGACATCAAAAAGAGCCGCCCGGTTATCGATCAAGTGGCGGCGCAAGTGCTTCTTCAGAGCTACCTCGACTCAGTGGCCGGGCCGGCGGAATAGCTAGAGGGGAGCCGCTTTGACGCGGGGTGATAGGACCTCGCGGATCGATCGCAGGATTGGTTAGGCCAGAGAGTGTATGACGCAGGCGGCTCCCGGGAACTTGTCAGCGTGTTGCATCTCCATTGGTCTCTATGCGAAAATTACCGTCCAGAATCGCTGGGTGGGAACGTCGCGCTGGGCAAGTTCGCGGGAGCTGCCTGCTTTCGCGCGCCATGGACTAGCCCAACTTTGCGAAGAAAGAGACGAGGGTCATACGAGTACGTGCCAAAGCGGCTCCCCTCCAGGCCATGGGCATGCGATGCCACGTGCTTTGCTTGAGGCCGAGGTCGAATTGTCTCTTTTGGGAAAAGGCAAATCTATCTGCTGTTTGCTATTCTGAATATCTGATGAAAGCCGGCCACCCTCCCGCAATTGAACGGCTCCACCTGACCATCGCGTACGACGGCAGGACCTTTTCGGGTTGGCAAAGCCAACCTAACCGAAATGCAGTCCAGGATCATATTGAGGCGGCCTTAGCGAGGATTCTTGACCGACCGGCTAGATTGCATGGCGCCGGCCGAACCGACGCAGGAGTGCATGCCCTCGCCCAAGCCGCTCATGTAGACGTCCCGGCTAAACGATTCCCGACAGCCACTTGGCGCATTGCTCTTAACGCTAATCTCCCGGCCGGTATCAGGATCATCGCCTGCCGTAGTGTTTCCGGGGAGTTTCATGCCAGGTTCTCCGCGAAGGGAAAGGTGTACCGGTACCGGATCTGGAACACGGAAATATTTCATCCCTTGGAGGTCGGGAGGGCCTGGCATATTCCTCAACGGCTCGATGTAGATAATCTCATCAGCTATGCGGCTTTTTTTTGCGGGGAGCACGACTTTGGGTCCTTTGCTGCCAATCGTGGTACACCCCCGGAAACCACCGTTCGTAACCTTCAAAAAATTCAAGTGAGACGCCACGGTGCTCTGGTTACTTTGGAGTTTACGGGGGGCGGGTTTCTATATCGGATGGTCCGCATGATCACGGGTTCCTTGGTGCAGGTTGCTTTGGGCCGGCAGGATGCGTATTGGCTTAAGGAGCTCCTCCGGGTACCAGGTAAGGAAAAGACGCATCACACTGCGCCGGCAGAAGGGCTGTATCTTGTGCGAGTGTTGTACCGGTAGGGATGAGCGGGATCGCGTTCCTAACGGAATTCGCTTTTTTCTGGCGGCCCGTCAGCCTCAAAGCCAGAATCTATCGATGCCACCTGATTTTGTGCTGCGGCCAGTGGAAGAAAAGGATCTGTCGGGACTGAAAGGCGTGGCGACTTCCATCACGGACGGGATGACTTCGCTTCCAGCCGAGGAGTCGGCTCTCGAGGATTTGGTCCATCACTCCCAACGTTCCTTCGATTATCGAATAAAGAAGGCGGGCGGAGATCATTATCTATTTGTTCTGGAAGAATGTGGCAATGGGGAGATAGCGGGCACCTCCGGCATCATCGCCCGGGTCGGTGGCTTCGATCCGTTTTACACTTACGAGGTACGCAGAGAGCGGTTCTCTCACCCTCCGCTTGGTATTGACCGCGAGATGGAGGTGCTCCATTTGAAGCTCGATCACAAAGGGCCATCTGAAGTTGGTAGCCTCTGCTTAAAACCAACCTTTCGCAGAGCAGGGCTTGGCCAATTGTTGTCGCTGGCTCGGTTTCTCTTTATGGCGGCATTCCCTAAACGCTTTGATGATCGAGTCATCGCCGAGCTCCGCGGTTTCACCGATGAACAAGGTTTATCGCCGTTTTGGGAGTCGATCGGTCGCCACTTTTTTTCGCAGACTTTTGCTGCGGCCGATTTTTTGAGCGGGATTGGTCAAAAAGATTTTATTCGCGACTTGATGCCGAAATATCCGATTTATGCGGCGCTGCTGCCGTTGGCAGCACAAGCCGTTATCGGCAAAGTGCATCGCGATGCGGAACCTGCTCTTCGGATTCTACTGAATCAAGGATTCCACAGATCTAATGAGGTCGACATTTTCGACGGCGGGCCACTAGTGATCGCAGACCGCACGGAAATCAAGACTATCCGGGAGGCGACCACTAAGCAGATCGCTGAAGTACGCGCATTGGACAATCCTTCGGTTTGTTTGATCGGACACGCTGCGTTGGATTTTCGGGCGTGCCTTGCTGAGGTTGAACGTCTGGACGCGGCGGATATCGCGATCGAGCCACAGACCGCAGAACGGCTCCGCGTCAAGATTGGCAGTCGCGTAATTTTTATCCCGAGGTGACTTTGGCTTATCGAGAATTCAATTTTGACGGACTAGTTGGACCGACGCATCACTATGGGGGATTAGCAGAGGGAAATCGCGCGTCCATTGGCCATCGATTTCAGGTTTCGCACCCGCGGATGGCGGCGTTACAAGGATTGGAAAAAATGCGGGTTCTGGCCGGGATGGGAGTGGGGCAAGCCATCCTTCCTCCCCTTAGCCGGCCTCGTCTCGATCTATTGAGGTCCGCGGGATTTACAGGCGCCGATCAGCAGATGATTGACGCGGCACTCCGACATAGTCCTTCACTTTTGTCAGCAGCGTTCTCTGCTTCGGGGATGTGGACCGCGAATGCGGCCATGTTTGCGCCTAGCTGCGATTCCCTCGATGGCCGCGTCCACATTACGCCCGCCAATCTGATATCGAATCTGCACCGATCTTTGGAGGCCGACGAAACCGCCGGTCTGTTGAAAAATATTTTTCCTAACTTCGTATTGTTCAAACATCATCCAGCGCTTCCAAGAACCGTCGCTTTCAGTGATGAAGGGGCGGCGAACCACATCCGGTTAGTTGGTTCGGAGGGAGGTCCCGGGGTGCATCTATTTGTTTATGGCCGCGAGCACTTTGGTTCCAACACCCTCACACGATATCCTCAACGCCAGACTCTGGAGGCTTGCCAGGCCATCGCTCGCCTGCACGAGCTTCCCGAAGAAGCTGTCGTTTTTGCACGGCAATCTCCTGCTGCGATTGATGCCGGTGTTTTTCATAATGATGTGATTTCGACCGGCCACGAGGCGCTCTTTCTTTACCATGCAGAAGCCTTTGCCGACGGCCGGTCCGTTGTTGACCGGTTAAAGAGAGTGTTCGAGGAGACGCAGCATCGAAGTCTCTACGCAATAGAGATTAACGAGTTTTCTTTAGCAGACTCGGTCCAATCTTATTTTTTCAATTCGCAGATTGTCACTCGGAGCGACGGCCGCCTAGTCATCGTTGCGCCGGCGGAGTCCGAGGAGAACGAAAAGGTGCGTGCCATAGTCGCCAGACTGGTGGAAGGCACCGATGCGGTGATCGCAGACGTAGTTTTTTTGAACCTGCGCGAGAGCATGCAGAACGGTGGTGGACCTGCTTGTCTGCGGACTCGGGTCGTCTTGAATGAAGAAGAGCGAAACGCCGTTCCGTCCCGGTTATTCTATTCCGAGCAGCTTTTCGACGAATTGACCGCCTGGGTGAAACAGCACTACCGGGAGTCCCTTTCTTTATCGGACTTTCGCGACCCAGCGCTGCTGACGGAAATCCAAACCGCTCTGGATAAGTTGACTCAGATCCTTAAGCTTGGGCCTATCTACTCATTCCAGAAATGACGGCGACCGAATGGATCAACGCACAGCAGGCCGAATTGATTCAGCAGGTCCTTGCCTGGTCGAATATTAATTCGGGAAGTCGAAACGTTCCTGGCCTCAATTCGGCGGCAGAAACCATCTACGCGGGCTTTCAAGCGACTGAGCCCGAGTTCTCGGAACTGTTACGCCCAGACAAAAAGGATAGCGGGCCAATCGCGATCTTTCGAAAGCGCAATCGTGCCTCCCAACAGGTGCTTTTGTTTGGGCACCTCGACACCGTCTATAGCCCGGAACACCCGTTACAGAGGGCAGTGCTGGCTCCAAACGGCCAAGTGCTCGGTCCGGGCGTCTGCGACATGAAAGGCGGCCTCGCTATCATGCTGTGCGGCTTATCGGCTTTTGAACGATTCGTCCCGAACAAGAACTTCGGTTGGACGATTATTATCAATTCGGACGAAGAAATCGGTTCACCGATCTCCACCGAACTTTTTAAATTTGAAGCGAGCAAACATCGATGGGGTCTTGGCTTCGAGCCGGCACTGGAAGACGGTTCGCTGGCTTCTACGCGGAAAGGCTCCGGCACCTTTACCTTTAAGGCCCACGGAAAGGCGGCGCACAGTGGGCGAAATCCCGGCGCGGGCAGAAACGCACTCGTTCCTCTGGCCCGGTTTATTCTCGGGTGCCAACGGCTCAATGCCGAACGGCCCAGTGTTTTCTTGAATCCCGCGATTGTTTCGGGCGGAGACGCGACCAATGTGGTCCCGGATCTGGCGACCTGCCAGCTCAACGTCCGCACCATGTCGCGAGAGGACGAAGATTGGGTTCAACGAGAGATGGAGCAGCTCCGAGTGTCGCTGCAAGATGGAGAGCGGTATCGCACGGAATTCACTGGTCAATTCACAGCGCCCCCCAAAATGATGACCCCGGAGATTTCTTGGCTGCTCACACTAGCTCAACGTGCTGCAACCGAAATCGGGATCGAGCTCGAGGCTAAACCGACTGGCGGAACGTGTGATGGAAATCGGTTGGCCCAATTCGGGTTAGCGAACCTTGATAACTTGGGGGCTAGGGGCGGGGCGATCCATAGCGAGAATGAGTTCATGATCCCTGAGAGTCTGGTGGAACGCTCGCGACTGCTGTTTGCGATGCTGAGAATCCTCAATGAGCAGCTTCGGTAGCGCTGGTCCGGAGGGATACACTCTGGGCTTTGCCTGTCGGTGAGGCCCATTCATCGCCCTGCGGCTGCCGGCCTACTGCCGCTGATGCCGCCTAAACCTGGTCGGCTTCTCCAGACCGATGTGCTCCAATAATGGCTCCAGCTTCCTGTAATCTTCCGCAACCTGCGCGTAGGAATGCGCATCGGACGATATTGTGATCGGTATCTTCAGAGCTAAGACTGAGTGTAAGATCGGTTCTGCCGGGTATTGTTCTCCGACCGGCTTTCGCCAGCCTGCGGTATTGATCTCAATGGCTAGCCCGGCTGCCGCAATCTGCTCCAGGATCGGTCCGAAAAATTTTACTGGATCGTAGGCGTCAGGCAGCAACCCATGAATCTTGATCAGATCCAAATGCGATAGACAATCGATGTGTCCACGACGAATCAGTGCGTCGAGTTGGCCCCGGTATTCTTCATAGGCGCGCTCGAAACCGAGAGACTGCAACTGACCGGATTGATCGGCTCCATCGAACATGCGGCTGGCGTCGTTCAGGTAATGAACGGAGCCGAGGACGAAATCTAGACGATCCCAATGGGTCTCGACCCACTTAAGGCCGCTTTCGCCGGTTACAGGATCGTTGTCCAGCTCGATCCCCGCCAGAATCTCTACGTCAGAATTGATGTCCCGTAGCCTGTCAATTACATCGAAGTCCACTCCCTCGCGGTACCGGTCATGATCGGTGAACGCGATACTTTTGATGCCTCGTTCCCGACACCGATCAATCCAAGGCTGAAGGAGGTTGACCGTGTACGGACGGACCGCATGCCCTTGTGGGTGAGTGTGGTAGTCGCAATCGCAACGCATGAGAATGACAGATGACAAGTTCCTGGCTAGCGGCGGCACCATAGCCGATGCAGGAGCGATTTGTCATATACCATCTGTCATTTGTCATTTCCAAAGGGCGGGGCGTCGGCTGGAACGCCCCGGCTAGACAATTGGCGAATTTTGAAGCATAAGTCTGTCGCAAACCGGCGACTGACTAATCAAATGGCTGAGGAGACGGCATGAACGACGTCTTATACAAATCGACGGTTCTGGTGCTGAATCGGAACTGGCAGGCCATCGATGTCAAAACACCTGCACAGGCATTTTGCATGATGGCGAACGGAAACGCGACTGCCTTGGATATAGAAGGCACTGGCGACATGCGACCCGTCCGCTGGAGTGAGTGGCTAGAACTGGAGACTCGGGAACAAGACAACGCTGTCCGTACGGTGCGTGGCTTGGTTCGGGTGCCGACTGTTTTGGTCTTGGCTCGTTACAATAAAGTACCGAAACGCAGGCCAAAGCTTTCTGCCCGAGGGATTTGGGAAAGAGACGGTGGAAAGTGCCAGTACACCGGCAAAAAGCTTGGACCGCACGAGGGTAATATCGATCACGTTGTACCCCGCTCGCGTGGTGGAACGACCACTTGGGAGAATTGCGTTCTAGCGGATAAGAAGGTGAACAGCTTGAAAGGGAACCATCTGCCGGAGGAAGTCGGCCTAAAACTGGCTAAGAGGCCGCAATCACCTCGGGAGTTGCCGGTCACTTACTTCATTCGGAACGCGCACAACGTGAGGGACTGGGACCATTTCCTGACCCCGATGGATTAAGCCCGAAAAAACCAATCTGCGGATTTTTAATCTTCGGGATCTGGGCCGCTCTCATGATCCAGGCTTGGCCTAGCGCCGGCGGACGGCTCTGACCTTGCCGCTGCTGCCGCCCCCGCAAAAGAATTGGTTGGCGCCGTCGGATTCGAGGCCGGATACACCGACTCCGGGGGGCATCTCGATCACCTCGAGGACCTCGCCCGTGGGTGGATCGATTCGGCGTAAATCGCTCCCGTCATCGTCCCAAGTTGCGTGCCAGAGTTGTCCCTCGATCCAGCTGACCCCGGTAACGAAACGGGTGGTTTCGATGGTACGAAGCACTGTCCCGGTCTGGGGATCGACCTGATAGATTTTCCGGTCTTCGTACTGCGCCACCCAGAGATTCCCTTCTGCCCACGCCATGCCGGAGCAACCGCTGGCAGGCGTTGGGATGGTAGCTACCACTTGACCGATTTTCGGATCGATCTTCCGGATCCGGTCGTCGCCGATCTGATACAAGTACTGGCCGTCGAACGCAGTGCCCGCGTGCGCGCCGACATCAATCGAACGCGTGGTCTCCCCAGTCGCTGGGTCGAGCGCCTTCAAATGATCGCCGGTTGCAATCCAGACTTGTTTGCCATCAAAGGTGACACCGTTCACGCGATCGACATCCGGAAAGGGTCCATACTCACGAACAATCTCTGCCGCTGATCGTTTCATGGTTCTATTCTATTCAAACTGATGGTGGGCAGGGAGTAACAAGGTGGTCGTGAATCCCGGTATCGGAGGAGTCATCCAACGACGGGCTCGCCCATGACCAAACGATTGGACCTTGCCGGCCGACGCGAGAGAGTCTAATGCTCGCTGAACGGTGCGTTGGCTGGCTCCAAGGGCGAGGGCCAGTGCGGAGCTCGACCAGGATTCACCATCGGCGAGGAAGGCGAGGACCGGCGCATGCTGGTCTTCAAACGGACGGGCTAGAACGACGACTTCGGACGCCCGGCGCGGCACCAAGGCAAACCCACGCATCGTCGCGCTAACGCCCGCCACGGTTCGCAGCATTTTGCGAAGGCGTCCGACTTCGACTCGCAACCGAGCGCGGTGCGATTCGTCGGCACGCTTGCCTCCGAATGCCCGTGCGACCAGCGTGGCTCTCGACACGTCTCCTGGCCAGGCTTCACCGAGTGCACGCGCGATCGCGAATAACACCGGGCGTCTCGCGAGCGAGACCACGGCATCAGAGTCGCGCACAATGTGACGGCACCCGTCTATCACGAGCGCTTTCGATCTAAGCAATGCTCCAACATCCTGGAGAAAGAGAATTCGTTCTTCGCCACCAGCAATCAGACGTGCTGCAGGCGTCTCCAGCGCAAGCGATGTGCTTTCGACCTCGGCTATTAGTGCCGGGATAGCTGCGAGGCGAGCGGCCCGCCCGGCCCGCGTCAGTGCGGCGCGCGCCGCCTTTGTCTCGAGCCGCCGAATTGCACTTCCTGCAATGATCAACTCATAAGCGGCCCTAAACGCAGGTGGAAAGTGTGCCGGATCTAACTCGGCTAGTTGTTTATCAGCGTCATCAAGGCGTCCGATCAGAAGCAGGTGACGGACCTCTAGATACCGCGCATAGGCGGAGTTCATCCGGTCACCGTGTGCTTCGAGTGTCGTTCGCGCGGCACTGAGTGCTTTGGCCGGCCAGCTAAGATCCCGCGAGACGAGCGCGATCTCAGCCTCTGCGACGATGCATCTTGCTTGGGCCAGGGCGTCTTTCGGACCAAAAATACGGGCAGCACGTTTCAGGAGCGCTTTTCCTCGGGCCAAGTCTCCAAGCTGAGCCATCGCGATACCCCGAAGCGCGAGCGCCGGCGCTTCATTGCACAAGGCCACCCAGTTCAGCGCTGTCAGAGGATCACCCGCCGCGAGAGCACGCGAAGCCGTTCCGATCATGGAATGAACAGCGCCATTGCCGGTCGCATCAGGAACCACGCGCGGAGCATTATCCGGTTGTTGGCTTGCCCGACGTAGCCTCTCGGCTTGCCCGACGTAGCCTGCTGGAGTCTGAGCGACAGGCCGAAGTCGGGAGTCTAAACGACGAGGCGAAGTTGGGCGTTTCTCAGACTTCATCTGAATCCCGTCACACTTGTCACTCCCACCGTTCAATTACCAGGGACTAATGTATCTCATCAGAAAAAAACCGGACCAAGAACCGAATCAACAATCAAGACAGCGAACAGAAAGTTCAAACTGATAAAGATCAACTAACCGTTTCGGTTCAATCGCCGCGGTAACGAACCCAAATCAAAATTAAGGCAATCTAATCTATGCAAGTCACCGAAATCGCATTCAGCGTGTATCCCGTAACCGATATCAAGCGCGCACGCGCATTTTATGAAGGCGCCCTTGGCCTAAAGCCAGGGTTGGTCTATGAAGGCGACGGCATCGGTTGGATCGAATATGAAATTGGCTCCGGGGTAGTTGCTATCGGAGCGGGGTTCGAACACTTGAAACCGTCTTCCATGGGCGGCTCGGTCGGACTCGAAGTCGCCGATTTCGATCAGGCAGTCAACCAACTCAAAGCAGCAGGTAATAAGTTCGTTATTGAATCGGTGGATTTTCCCGGTTGCAGGATGGCCGTCGTGCCTGATCCCGACGGGAACACGGTGACAATTCATCGACGGAAATCGAGCGGTTCCTAATGGGCCCCATCCTCTGCACCTAGACGTCCGTCCGCCTCTTAGACAGGGCATGCCCGACATTTTTAAAATTATAAACACTAACTAACCGACAGAACTAAAA
This sequence comes from Verrucomicrobiota bacterium, assembly GCA_019239825.1. Classification (GTDB taxonomy): domain Bacteria; phylum Verrucomicrobiota; class Verrucomicrobiia; order Chthoniobacterales; family JAFAMB01; genus JAFAVN01. The sequence continues at coordinate 15,662 of JAFAZK010000194.1, forward strand.
AGGATCGTTATGATCAAGACAGATCTAAATAAGCACAAGGTGGTTTCGCCAAGCGAATGGCTCGAAGCACGAAAGAAGCTTCTGATTCAAGAGAAGGAATTTACCCATCTCCGCGATAAATTGAGCCGGCAGCGCAGGGAGTTACCCTGGGTCAAAGTAGAAAAGGAATATGTCTTTGAAGGGCCGAACGGTAAGGAGACGTTAGCCGATCTTTTTGAAGGGCGAAGTCAGCTAATAATCTACCACTTCATGTTTGCGCCAGAATGGGAGGAAGGCTGCCCTTCCTGTTCTTTCTGGGCTGACAATTTCAACGGGATAGTAATCCACCTCAATCATCGAGACGTTACGTTTGGAGCGATCTCGC
>JAFAZK010000205.1 GCA_019239825.1 Verrucomicrobiota bacterium
GCACGTAAGTTCCACTGATCGCTGATCTTCCAGTTAAGCCCGGCCACCGGAAAAATGATCGGGTTCGAATAAACATCGAAACTGAAACCGCCAATCACATAAAGATTGTCGTTTAACTTAAGCCCGGGGGTGAACCGCAACGGTATATCAAACGAATTTTTCGTGATATGAGCGCGGGTGTAATAAAGACCCGGCTCAAGTCTCAAGACTGGATAGAAATCGTCTCCATCCCAGTAGGCAAAGACCAATTCGCCGGCCAGACTGGTCATCGCGTAGGGAAAAAAGCTGTTCGATCGTGAAAAATTGAATCGCTCCAGATCGAACCCCAGTTGCAGAAAATAGTTCTTAAATAACTTGATGTCCTTATACGCCTGCAGCTCGTATTCGACTTCCGCCTGGGAGCCGAAAGACCCCGCTTTCATGATGCGGGCGCCGGCGCTGTAGCTTGCCGTTGTTTCAAAGGTCCAAGTCGGATCGGGCGTCGCGCTAGCAGTAATCGGGGTCGGCCCTTGAATGGTCTCGGTTTCTCCCGCCAAAACCCACTTCGCCCCCAGCAGCAAACAGCAGAGCAAAAGTGCCTTTTTCATCTTTAACACCTCACCTCTGGCCCCGCCGACTCCTTCGATTTGGCATTCACGATCTTAGGGGAGTCGAACCATCATTCCAGAGATGACTCACGCTATACAGGCCATATTCGCGACCGTCAATCTCAGCGGATGTATTTTTGCACGGGGGGTGAGCCGGGCGTGGGCTAGCCCATTTTGGTAGGGCGAGGCTCCCGAACGTTCGCTATGATCTCAACGGATGCGCAGGTCTGCTTTAGTCTCAACGTTCAGCTAGACCCATACGCTCGCCGATTTGTCCGACTTAGCCTGCGTCCGCCGATATCTGTACTGATCGTCCATCGGCGAAGTCGGAGCTGCGGTCTATCCTGTAAACAGGGTGAAACGCTTCGCTTGAATAATGGGTGGTCCACTTCGAACCCAAACCGGAGATTCCCAGCGCGGCAGAACCACGGCTCGGCACGCGAATGGATCTAGCGGAGCGGTGGGACTACGAACGTCAGTAGCTCCGCTCAAATTTTCGGGTCGTTCAGGAGCCTCGCCCTACCAAAGAGGGCGTAACCGTTTAAGCGGCAAACACCGATTGCGTCCGTTCCAGCCCGGCTTGACGGACGATCTCGGTTACGTGGTCGTTTCGAACCACGTACCGGTCCTTACCATAAATCAGATATTTTTCTTGTTCGACTGGAGGCGTGAAATTGACGGTTAAGACATTCGCACCGGCGGCGAGGCCGTTGAGCTGGCCTCCACCCTGTCGACGCTCCAAAGCGCTAACGCTGGGTATCAGCCACGCAGGATTCATGAGACGGGCGATCGCGATAAAATTGAGGGTCAACTCTACGTCGCCGCCCGGAGACCCGGCTAACGGCGTATCCGGAGCCGGAATAAAGGGAGAGCCGCTCACCATGTGGGCGCCAATATCCCGGGCCAGTTCCAGATCGGCGGCCAGACTCTCCACTGATTGACCCGGCAACCCAACAATCGCCCCGGTTCCAACCTTGAAACCCATTTGCACTAGCGTCCGCAAACAGCGCACTCTGTCCTCGAACGACGAATGCCGCATCCGTTCATTCAGCTCAGGATCGCTGGTCTCATGCTTCAAGATGTAACTGGTTGCGCCCTGCTTTTTGAGAAAATCGAATTCCGCGTCGGTCTTGTTGCCAAGACAAAGTAAAACCTCAACGGGACTATCAAACCGTGCGTAGACCTCCGGGATCAGATCACCAACTAATCGGGTGGTCTTCCCGACTTCACCGGCTTGGAAAAAGACGATATTAATACCGGCCGATTTAATCTCGGCCACCACCTCCAGTATCTGCTCGGGGGTAAGCTGGAAAATCGTGTTGTGTTTCGTATTGTCTCGCCGCATTGGGCAGAATTCACAGTTCACCCGACAGAGATTCGTGACCTCAATCAAACCCCGGACGACGACACCGCGGCCATAGACCCGTTCGCGGGCAGATCGAGCAGCAGCGAACAGTGACTCCTGCTCCGCCCCTCTGACCCGCAGCCAACGAATAATGGCATCTCGATCCCAAAATAAGTCCGGGTCGCTGAGTTCCGCGGCATCTACCTGTTGACGACCGATTCCAGACTGCCCTGCAAACGCTACCGTGTCATTAAACATCGCCGTTGATTCTACTCTTCAAGATATAGGTTAGGAAACTGCTAAGGCCGGCTTGTCGGTCGCTGTGTAAGGATCTGTGTCTAGATAGGGATTGAGTGGACCGTCCGCGTATTCCGCACGCGGATATGGAATGTAATCATCTGAATGAAATTGTTGGGCAACTTCGTCGGCGAAGAATGTTCCCAATTGGGTTAGCCCGAGACTGACCTCATCTTCTCGCAATAGGCCGTACGCCTTGAGCCGTTCGATCTTTGGCCGAAAGACGTTTTCAATAGACTCCCCATTGGTCGCCGCCGTGAAAGTGCTTTTGTACACGTCCCGATTCTTAATCGGTAACACAATCGCCCAGCGCAACTGTTGATCTCTATCCCGCTTCAGGCCGCGGTTCAGCGGCATTCTACCTTCCTCAATATGTTGGTAGTACTCACCAAAGGTCTGACTGTTCAGGACGAAGCGATCCCGCAAGCTGCTGAAAGCGGTCAAACCAAAGCCGACCTCATCATATAGTTTGCAGCATTGGTTTTCCGCATAGCAGGAGAAATGTTGCCGCTCTTTGGTATAAACACGCCGCAGATTCTCGTGGTATCCATTTTCAGCCAGGATATCGATGGCCAGCTGCTTCATAATGATCTGCTCCTCGTGAGGAACAGCTTCATTCGGACGTTTATTAAGATAGGTTTTAATCGGGCCCTGATAATCGCCGTAAGCTTCTACCTTCAGCCGATAGAGCTGGATCTCTTCGGTACCCAGGGTTACCGCCTCTCGCATCACGTCTACCCAATTCTCGAGAGTCTCACCCGGGTGACCAAAAATGAATTCTATGTTGACCTGATACCCATGTTCCTGGGAGTTCCGGATCGCTTCCAAGGCCACCGCCTTGTCATGCGGCCGATTCATTATCTCCAAGACGCGCTGGTCCAGTGATTGGATCCCGAGCGTCAAACGATCCGAGCCGTAATCCCGGAGGATCTTCAGCCGTTCCAGGCCGACCGGACCGACCAAGGTGGAAGGATCAACGTCCCAGTTAAATTGATCGCACTCCGACATATCGAGACGTTTGGTAAAGAAATCCAGAAACCGCTTCAGTTGTGCCGGGCTAAGATAGGAGGGCGTCCCGCCACCGACGAGAATGGATCGAGCCTTGATCCGATCGACCCCTAGACGCCGCATATAAATATCCATCTCTTTCTCCATGGCGCCCAGATACTGATCCATCTCCGCTTCCTTTTTACCGAGCATCACCGGGTAATGGCAGAAGATGCAGCGCTGCTTGCAGAACGGGATGTGTGCGTACACGTCCAATTTTCCATCGGCAGGCAATGAATAATCCTCGAACAGCCTATTTTCATCCACTTCGTCGTACATCGTAATCGGCGGGTAATGGACGGAGGGAAAAAAGTCACCGCTTCGACAAATTAAGCCTTCCTCTCGGAACCGATTGAAGTCAGCGACTCTGCTTAACGCACGATCCATCAACGCGTCAGAGATATTCGGAAATTGTCCGACGATATTCATAAGGGTTAGATGCCGAATCCGGCGAAACTTGCAGATTTTTTTCAGGGGCATTTCATTCGTTTCTGGAACCGAGGTCAAGCCGGGAATGAGGTGTCGGAGCGTATCGGCGGGGCCGGCTGCTAAAGCGGCGACAAGCTGAGCTTCGCTGCCAGACAGGAGTTATGGGACCTATAAGACTAATATGAGAAGTCGACCTATAGGTCCCATTGGTCCTATAAGTCCCGTTCGTGAGCGAAGCCCACCGCCTCGCCCTCGTTACTGCTCCACTACTCCCACCCGGCCCCTACCCGTTAAAAGCCAGAATGCCAGCGCCGCACAACGCAACGATAGCTCCGGTGACGGCAGCACGGGTGGCTTGTTCGCGGAGCCAAACGACCGCAAGCGGCAATGCAAAAATCGGTTCAGTGGCAAGCAATGTATTCGCGATCGAAACATCCAATCGTTTAATGGCATCAAGTGAGAGCCAGAATCCGCCGAAGGTCACGACAATAACTGCCAAAAGAAAACGCCCTCCCAGGCCTGCTTGACGCAGCGGAACCAGCCAACTCTTAACCTCTCTTCTTGCCAGGCCTACCACCAGCATTCCGGCAAAGCCGAAGAAGAGTCGGAGAAAAGTCCCTTCCAAGGCCGACACATCTTGAAGGCCAATTTTGGCAACGATGATGGAACCAGCCATCGACAGGACCGACATGACTCCGAAAAGCAATCCTAATCCGCGTTGGTGCGCTTCGTTATCAGTCTCGATCTTGTCTTTAAAAGTAAGGGCAACTCCGCCCAAAACGAGGATGATTCCTATCCAGCTGACGATGGCAGGCCGTTCTCCCAGAAAGCAAAGAGCCATCAATAACGTCACGACCGGCGCCAGCAGCATGAGAATAATTAATTGATGCGCGGGCAAACGGCGCAGCGCCGCGAAGAAGAACGTGTCTCCGAGAGAAATGCCAAGGAGCCCACTGAGCGAAAGCCAGCCGAGAGGAAAAGACTGAACTGGTTGCCAACCAGCAAAGAAGAGCACGCCGGCCAAGAGCAAGAGGCCCAAGAAGCTTTTAATAAAGGTCATAGCCATCGGCGAGAACTCCTGGCCGATCCCCTTAAATAGCAGAGTCCCAACCGCCCAAGAAGCGGCGGAACCGAGTGCAGCCAGGATGCCTATGAGGTGTGGGGTCAAAGCGGAGAGGCAATTGGTAGGGCGAGGCTCCCAAATGACAAAACGGTCTCAGCAAAGCGACTCATCTCAATCAGACCCACAACGCAATTACGCCTATGCGCCCGCCGAGCCGTGACCCCCCGCGCGTAACCTCGGCTCGGCGCGTCTTTCGGCGTATTGCATTTGGTTGGTTAGGTAGTCATCGGAAATCTCCGATAACACCTGCGGCCTTTCGGAGCCTCGCCCTACCAGCTATTTCGTATTCGCTATCTGGTCTGTTCGCTTCTTAAAGACCAGCACATAGCGTTGCGGAATAAACTGGTATTGCTCAGCCAAATCGAATCCGTAATAATAGAGCTGGCCGATAATTAGCTCTTTGGCGATGTGTGGTCCGTGATAAGGCAGGGTTCCCTGAGTCACAACCGCGTTATCGACGATAATCAGCCGCCCATCGGGTTTTAGCGCCGTCTTCAAGCTGTTAACAAATCGGTCTTTTACTTCCTCCGTCAGAGTCGTGTAGATGATGTGATACAAAGAGCACATAAAGACCATATCTGCGCTGTTGGCGCGGACGCCCGCTGAATCCTCCCGGTCCTTAAGCGTTTCGACGTTCGTTATATCGAACTTCGTAGCAAGGTTCTTTACGTAGTTGAGATGTTCCTGGACCGTATCAATCGCGATGACCTTGCCGCTCGCGCCCACTAACTCGGAAAACTTGAAGGTATAGTACCCCGGTCCACAACCCACATCGGCGATCGTAGTCCCCGGCTGAATCTTGAGCGCCTCAATTATCTTGCTCGTTTTTTCCCATTCTTCCCGGCGTGGGTTGTTGAAAAGGATGAAGTCCTCCAGAAAAGCGATCCTGTCCCTGCCGGCCTCCGTGCCCGAGTCGGCTAACTTCTTTAGCTTATATTTTCGAGTGAGGTACTCCTTCAAGTTGGCAAAATCGTTTGCGCTGAAGAATTCAAAAAAGCTGTTGTGGTAACGATCCCCGAGTTGCTGTTTGCGGCTTTCTTCGTTCCCGAGAAGATAATCGCAGAACCATTCCAAGGCGGTGTACTCGCCCCCATAGTGTTCCGTCGGGATAATCGTTTCATAGATCTCCTTGGCCTTCTTGGCAAAGCTGAGATTCTTGCTATCCAACGCGCTCAGCAAGAACCGGCCCGCCAACGTTCCTTGTTCGGTAATAGTGAAGGTATCGATACTGCCCAGATGCACCAAAGAAACCTTGGACGTAATCTCCGCAGTTGTGTCGGGTTTGGGAGAATTATTGGCGTTGTCGTCGGCGGCGCACACCAGCGAAATCGAGCAACTGGCACAGACGGTTAATATGAAGGAATAACGAATTGATGACATAGAAGGGTCAGTAATGCGAAAACGGTAGGGACGAGCTCCTGCTCGTCCGGGGTGTTGCGAAGAAAGTGCGGGAGGTTCCCGGATGAGAGGAGCTCATCCTTACCGGCTTACGCCTCCGCTCCGTTCACTTTCAGCATGATGCGCTTGAATGCGTCTAGTTGATCAGCGTTCAAGATCTTTTCTACTCCCTGACGTTCCGACTCCATCAGTTTGGTCAAAGTTTGTCTCAGCTCTGCCTCTTTTTTGGTCCGCTCGTCGTCGCTCAACCCGCTCAGATCGATGTTCCCGATCTCTTTCTTGATTTCTTGTTGGTACTGATGGGCCAGACTAGCCAATTGCTGGCTCTGATCATCGGTCAATTTCAATTCTTCTTTGATATCTTTGCTCTGCAAGAGCTGCATGGGATCAATCCCAAACTTGTTGCCGCCTGGGTCATCCGGCATCCAAGGAGGCGGGCGCTGCTCACCGCTGTCCGCATGATCTTTTGTCCAGGGCGCGGGACCAAGATTCTCGCCGGCGCGAGCAGTTACTAACAGTGCCAGTAGCGCAATCGCCAGGAGACTTCGGCCACGGTTATTTGCAGTACTTCTCATGAGTTTTGCAGTCACAATCCCTGATTAATGGGGCAAGGGCGGCGGCATGCCGGTTTGATCTCCGGATCTTGCTACCAGGCCGGCTCGGCGCAGAACCTCTGGTATATCGCGCATAGTTTGTCGATCTTTCTCTTTCTCGCCCTCTTCCAACGCCTCGTAAGGAACCAGCAAAGGATGACGACGTAAGGTATTGTCTCGGATCGCTCCAAAGGACCACCAAGCTAACCGACGCTCAGCCGTCCAGCGCATATGCTCCAGCCGAGCCAGTTGCTCCAAGACCTCTTTACTGAAAGAGACCGATGACGGGATATCGTTACGACCTTCCTCGACCAGATAGCCCAAACGTCCCAGCACGTAGAATACATGGTCAGCTCGTTCCCGGTTCGATTGCCGCAGATCTTCATCGATGGCATGCCAAGGCTTCAGACTCGTATTATCCACAGGCAATTCTCCCTCCCCCATCCGGGCTTCACAGTAGCGCTCATGGATAGAACGCGGTAAGCGAAATCGTCCCATCTCGGTGAACCTGGCTAGCGACGCAATGACTGAATAGTCCCCAAAGAAACGCACGTAACCGGCATTCGCTCCCCACGCAAAATGTTTACGGAACACTCTATTTAAGCGGTCGGCCCGGCTGTGAGGCACGAAAGTCCCAGCGAAATGCTTGAGCACACCTCGTTGACCGATAGTGGAGCACTCCTCCAAACCTCTTGATCCTTCCGCTAAAATTAGAGCCCGAGTCGGTTCAGCAAACGACTCGATCATCGTCAGAGGCTCTACCTCCGGCGAGTGGAAATTCAGAATGCAGATTTCTTTTAGTGCCGGATACCGAAGATCGATTCTCTGCGCCGTTTCCCGGGTAACGATCCAATCCAACTTGGTTTTGGACCCATCGAGCAAGCCGCCTAGCTTTGCGATCTTCAGCGCAATTGCTTCCGCTAAGGGATTGGAACCAACGATTAAGAACCCATCGGCTCCGTCCGAGCCCCTGGCTTTGTTCCCAAAAAATTGAAACACGAAATCCCGGGCAACGTCCTCGTCGGTAGAAAAGAACTGAACAAAGAAAGAAGGCTGAGGCTCAATCACCACGACGCCGCGTCGAACCGCAGCGAGACTTTCGGCATTGGGAGCCGCGGCGAACACGCCGAGGGGCGTTCGCCGGCCTTTGGTCTCAACTGCGTCCTGCGCCGCAGCCAGCCAAAGCGCGAGCTCACATAGATCGGTCGGAAAGAGGATCAAATGCGTTGTGTCCGCTAAACCGACCCGTCCCAGGAACAAAGAAAACGAGGCAGGATCGAGGGGGATACCAAAGGAGATGGCGATTCCCGCGGCAGTAGAGCCTGGTGCAGCGACTAACTTAGCCGGAATGCCTTGCCGAGCCAGCTCGAGCGCGGTAAGGGCCGCTGCGGTCGAATCGCCGGCAACCAGGAAAAAGAGATTTTGGCCAGAAGATTTTATCTGGGACATGGTTTTATCTCGCTCGGCTCCATAGTCTCTTTCGAACCTGAGAAATCCGATCTGATATCGATCCAAACAGGGCTGGCACAAACGCCTGCGCCCAACTACTGAGTAGGAGCCGCGAAACCAACAGAGTCAAAAGCGCCATCAGCGCCAAGACCGCAGCATTGTACCATTCAGTTGGGATCAGGACACTGGTCAACGGAATGGTTTTGAATCGTACTAACAAGGTCTCATGAGGGCGATCCCAAATTCCTAACGGCTTATTGTTGCCAAAGATCTGGTCGGTGAATTGGGTCTGATATTTGGCCGACATCTCATTGCTCCGGCGGCTGAGATCGCTCAGAAGACCACTGATCGAATGGATGATTTCTTTGGCTGCATCGGTCTTAGCAACCGTATTCTCGGCGGTGGTAGCCGCGTTCTTCCAAGCTCGGTAAACGAATTCTACCTGCTCGGCGGCGATCCAACGAGAATGATTCGTGTATAGGGATATCAACCCTTCGTAGGCCCATCGAGACGGCATCAACGCCGCTACCTCCGGTACCGTTTTGACGAAGTGCTTCTCCTTCGTTTTACCGTCAGCGGTGTAAGATTTCTGATAAATTATCCCAGTGGCCTTGGCGGTCTCGACTTTAGCCTCGGCAACCTGCGACGGGAACAAGACCAAAGGTTGTAAGTCACCAAACTTGAACGGCTCTGCCCCCGCCAGGATCAACTGCGGCACGAGTATAAGCGGCAGCGCGTTTGTCGCGGCGGCTTCTTTGATATTTGGAACGCTGGAAATGGCTAACCCGAGAGCAACCCCAACCGCTGAGATCAGCCAAAGATAAAACAAGTAAGTCCACAGCGACTCCGGCACTTGGAGCAGATACATGCTGATCACGCTGTACAAAAAGATCGGGATAAAGTCGGTCAGCACCAGAGTGGCGAACTTCGAAGCGAGCCACAGTGTCAGGTTCACCTTTAAGAGCTTTTCGCGACGTAGAATCGGCCGTTCCCGTAGCACTTCCGTGATACTCGAGGACATCCCGATAAACAGAGCGACGATCGAGGAAAGGAATGGAAACGATACGAACAGGTTATTGCTCTTTAGTATCGGATTGGAGCTAAGGATTTTTCCAACTACCAGACCTAGAAAAATGGCCGTGACTAAGGAGATACCCAAACCGAGATGATCACGGAGTTTGCATCTCAGTGAACGCTCAAACAGAATCTGCACCTGGCGGACGAGCCAGCCCTGCAAGGGTTCGTCCGCCGGCGATCGAGTGAGCTCCGGCGTTGGAACGGGAGAAAGGTGCTTTCGCCGAAATGCGTCCCAGCGGGCTTTCCAATACTCCGGATCAAACATCCGGTGTTCTTCTGTCCGCCCGTCCACTTGTCTGGCGGGCGCTTCTAACGCCGCCAACAAACTGCCTGGATCAAACTCGTCGGCCTCGGCTGCGGTCGGGACAGGCGCCACTTTTTCCAGGTAGGCGCGAGCATTTACTGGATCGCCGTAGAAAGCAGCGACGCCTCCGCGGTCCAACAGCAGCAACCGATCAAAGAGTCTGAAGAGCTCAGCACTTGGTTGGTGGATCACCACAAAAACCAAGGCGCCAGCGTCTGCTCGGGCGCGGAGAATCCGCAAAATTCGCTCTGAATCGCCTGAAGACAGACCCGAAGTAGGTTCATCCAGCAAAAGAAGCGACTTCGGCGTAAGCAGCTCAAGGCCCAGACTGACTCTCTTCCTTTGCCCGCCGCTCAAAGTCTTTGTGTCCTCATCGCCGACAATGACGGCTTCTCGATCCTTCAGGTCGATCTCTTCAAGGACATTGGTTACACAATCATCGACCACCGATTTATTCGGTCGGCTGAGCCGGAGCCGCGCTCCATAACGGAGGTTTTCGGAGACGGTAAGTGTAGCGAAAGTGATATTATCCTGAGGCACATATCCGAGCAGGCGAGGATTTTCTTTGACCAAGCGCGATAGGTCGACTCCGTTCATTTTCATCACGCCGGCAGTGAGCGGCACCGAACCGATCATGGTTCCTAATAGCGTCGATTTTCCGCACCCGCTGGGTCCCATAACCGCAACCATCTGTCCCCCGGCAGCCAAGCACGAAATCTCTCGCAGGCCGCGCATCTTGCCAAAGTTGCAGCCCACATTATCCATCTCCAGCAAACAGGATGATGCGGTTCTCTTGCCCTTGGTGTCACCAGCTCCGGACAGCGCTAGAATCACCTCGGCGATTTCGCTCGCTTGGCTGGTGACTCCATCGATTTCGAGCGTGTCCCGCCACCCGACCTTTCTTTCAACACCAGCCTGCACAACTGCGAGCCAAGTCGGTCTTAAAGTGCAGGTTTTATCTGTTGCTTCCTCGGAAGGCCGCCGAAGCACAAGACGCCCTTCTTTCTTTAAGCAAAACCTTGGTACTCCAGTGGTTCCTTGGGAAAACCAGCGTTGAAGCAGTTGCAGCTGCCGGTATAGAAGCCGGAAACGGCCAAACCGCAGCTCGCTCAGCAAATCAAAGCGAAAAGCGAAATTCGCCGGCACCGGTTTTCCATCGAGCGAGGAACCGGTTCGCCCGGCCGAAACGTAAAAGTCGTTTTGCCAATAGGTGACGTATAAAAGGTCAGGCAGATCTTCAGTGGAGAAGCAATTTGGAGAATCGGCCGGTCCCAAACGAAATTGAACTGGCCGGCTCACCGGGGGCAGGGTCTGAGCAAAATCCGGGTCGACGACTGCTCGGACAAAGGTCAAGGCGACGTCTGGTAAACCAAGGTTCTGACCGATCGAGCGCAGGCGTCTGGACCAACCTAGATCTACCCTTTTTAAAATCTCGCAGACTTTAACGGCAAAGAACGCCTTAGCCGCGACGTCCCAAGAAGTTCGAAGCGCCTGCATCGCTTCTTCGAATTGCGTAGGAGAATCCCGATATTGTTCGACAGCGGCCTCGAGTGCAGTCGCGATATCCTCTTGGTAGCTGAAATGCAGGTATTCCGATATCCCTTGTTGAACTTCATCGGTTGCCCCCCGGCCAAGGGCAAATAAGCTACCGAACAGCTTGATGATTTTTGCGGTGCGTTCGTCTCCCAGTACGTTCTTAGGAAACAAGCGCGCGTCAGGCGCTGCCTTAACGGTACCGGCTAGATCCCCGCTCATCGTAGATTCGTTTCAAGCTCCCCGCTTACGCTGTCTGTTTCGATTCGTCCATCCCACGTTACCAGCGGCCTGCTCCGAAACGCAGGCGCCCAAAAATACAAATTCCAATTCCCTCCCGGACCACTCACACTCTTGCTGCTGGTCCGGGATCTAACGAATCGGAAATTGGAAAATGGCGACGAGCAGGTCAGGATAAGGTCTCGATGCTCTTTATTAATTGCCCGGTCTTATCCCGGAGAGACGCTACTTCTTCTTTGGACAGTGGCTTGGATTGATCCTTCCTTACGGCCTCAGCGATTTCGGTGACCCCGTCGGTAATCGTTTTGTAGTTCGAGTGATCTTTGCCGTCGTTATTCGACTTGTAGTTCTGGCTTACGGACTTTAGCTGACTCACCAGCAGACCGGGTAACGGACCTTGGCGGATCAGTAGCGCCGCCTGTTCGTTATAGTTTTCCGATACCGCGCTAGTCATGATGTTCAGCCCGGTTAACCAACCGGTAGCAAAAGACATAGTCGCCTCTTCCTTATGAGATCCTGACTTTAATTCTTTGGCGACATCTTGAGCGATCAGGTCGAGCTTCGTGTTCACTTCGTCCCATTTTCCGGCTTTTGCCGCATCCTGGGCTTCTTCGGCCTTGGCTTTGATGTCGGAGGAGACGCTGAAGTCGGAGGATAATTCCGTACTTACTTTAGCGGCTTTTTCCACGCTCTCGTAATCCTGTGCCATAATTGCCACAAAGGCGGTGGCGAGGCGTACACCCAGGTTAGAGATCTTCGAGAGATCATCCGGGTAATCCGACTTCTCGAAATTTGGGTCTGAGGTTAACTCTCGGACCTTTGTTTTCCAGTCGAACTCGGGTAGCGCGGCGCTAATCGCCTTGAATAGCCAAGTTGGCGACGGCAGGTTTCCACTGCTCGTGATCGACTTCTCGTCGGGAGTCCCCGCCGGGGTTGCCGGAGCTTTCTGCGCCCGGACCGTACCGAGGGTAATAATGACTGCTGATAGGACTAACCCTGTCAGCCGGATAGGATGAGGGATTTTCGCCATATACACGCTGGTAGACGCCAACCGGATATCAAATTGCAGAAAAAATGCGAGCAGGAAGAAGAAAAAGAAGGTTGTAGTTTAACTTGGGAGCTAACGCTGTAGTGTTATCGCTCGATGCTACCCCCTACTCTTTTTGTGTATCTGTATCAGTTCTTCATCTACGCGATCGTCGCCTTCGTTCTTTGGCTGCTGGAACGACGGTTGGTCCATGGGCCATTTAAGAGGAAGTAGACGGGTTTGGTGGGGCGAGACTCCCGCGCAAAGACCAAATAGCACGCTGTGGTCGGGCCTCCGTATAGGACCAATAGGACCTATACGACTTATATGTCTGAGGCAGCGAGACTGCTCTCAAATAACGTCCGGCGCAGGTGCGCAAACGCGACTTCATATAGGTCCTATGAGTCCCATAGGTCCTATCCGTCCCAGCTCGCTGGCCCACAATCATCTGGACAGCTCCTCCACACACCCACCGGTGCTCCCCCCGCCCTCCCTTCAACACTTCAGCAGGCCCGCCAACTCGATCATGTCACGCGCCACAAAATCCCAAGCGCCTTCGGCGCCGAAGTCTTTTGACTGGTGTGGGCCGTATTCCGTCGGGCGCGCCACGAATGCAGTCTTTAAGCCGTGACTCTGCGCGGCCTTTAAATCGTAGTTATGGGCCGCCACCAGCATTACTTCGGCTGGTGATGCCTTGAACAGCTCGCAAGCGCCCAAATACGTTTCCGGATCCGGTTTGTAATGCTTGAACAGATCCGAACCCAGAACTGCGTCCCACGGCAAACCCGCAAACTTCGCTAAATCGACGAGCAACGAAAAATTGCCATTTGAGAGCGGCGCCAGAATGAATCTTCGTCTTAGCAGGGTGAGACCCTGAACGGAGTCGGGCCAAGGTGACAATTGATGCCAGCCGAACGCGAGCTGATCGATCTCAGCTGCCGTTAAATCCGAGAGCTGAAAGTCAGGGAGCAATTCCGTCAGGGCCATGCGATGGAGAGCGTCGAGATCAGTCCAAGGCAGTTTGCCCGAGCGCACGCGAGCCATCATCGGCTCATAAGCAGAGCGCCAACGATCGACGAGCTCATCAACCGGAAACGGCCGCCCTTTCTGACGACCGAACTCGGTCAGAGCAGCAATCAGGCTAGTTCGCCAATCCACGAGCGTGCCAAAGGTGTCGAACAGCAGGACTTTCATGCAGCAGCATAATGAATCATATGTCAGGCACAACGCGGTTTGGGCGTTCGAGAGTCTCGCCCTACCAAAAGCTGTGTCACGCCACGCCGACCCGCCATTGACGCTCACGGCCTCCTCCAGCTACAATATCTTTCTCCGATCCAAATTGGATCGGCGATCAGAATCCAATCATGTACCCCCCCGTTACGATCATGACCGTTCTTCTGTGTGTGGCCCTTTGTCTGCGCTCAGCAGAATTTGACCCCGCGCGAATTGTATCTTGTTCTTTCAATGCAGTGTCACGAAGGAGAAAGAAATGAGTACCACCGTCAGAGACGAACTCAGTGATAGCGAACGCCGCTCGATGCTTGTTCGGGCTGTGATTGCCAGCACGATCGGCACCTCGATTGAGTGGTATGATTTCTTCCTTTACAGCGTTGTAACCGGATTGGTGTTCGCGAAAACGTTTTTCCCAGACGCCGACCCGCACGTCGGCTTGCTCAATTCATTCGGTATCTACTTCGGTGGATTCGCCGCCCGACCGATCGGCGCCTATATCTTCGGGCATTACGGGGACCGAATCGGAAGAAAAGGAGCGTTGATCGCCACGCTTCTGTTGATGGGCGTCGCGACGTTCTTGGTCGCGTTCGTGCCCGGATACAATCAAATTGGCGTCTGGGGCGCCGTCATTCTGACTTTTTTGCGGATAGTGCAGGGAATTGGGGTTGGCGGTGAATGGGGCGGCTCGGTTTTGCTGGCGATGGAATGGACGAAAACCTTCGGGCGTCGAGGGTTCATTGCCTCATGGCCGCAGTTTGGGGTACCAGTCGGTTCCTTTTTAGCGAATCTAGCGGTCCTGGGTTTCAGCTGGGCGCTAAGCGGAAACCAATTTTTCGCTTGGGGCTGGCGCATTCCCTTTTTGTTCAGCGGCGTGCTGGTGCTGATTGGTCTCTGGATCCGGCTTGGCATTATGGAGACTCCGACCTTCACTAGGATCGTGACAGAGAACAAGGTCGAGAAACTTCCAGCGGCTAAGGTATTGGCGCGGCAACCGAAATCTGTAATTTTGTCGGCGCTCATTCGCCTGGCGGAGCAAACCCCTTACTACATCTTCACGGCATTCGTCTTTGCTTACGCCGTCGGCCAATTGAAGATGGACAGGAACCTTCTATTGGCCGCCATTATGGGTTTCGCCGTAATCGAGTTTTTTTGCATCCCATTTTTTGGCCATCTATCGGACAAAATTGGTCGCAAAACGATGTATCTCATCGGTGCTGTCACCATGATCATCTATGGCTTCCTTTTCTTCGCGCTGCTTGATTCCCATAATGTGGTCCTCATGGTTATCGGTGCGATGCTCGGGTCGATCCCGCATAGCATGGTTTACGGTCCACAAGCGGCGCTCATCGCCGAACAGTTCACTCCCCGAATGCGTTACAGCGGCGCTTCGCTGGGCTATCAGCTTGCCTCGCTCATTGCCGGCGGACCTTCTCCTTTGATCGCAACCTGGCTCTTTGGTCAGTACAAGTCCAGCGCTGCGATCTCCTGGTACATCGCCATCTGCGCCGTCATCGCAATTATCGCAGTTCTGTTCATGACCGACTATTCCAAAAAAGACGTCGACGAAGAGTACTCACACGTGGGTGACTGAAGTTTTAGCTTGCCCTCACCCCCAAACTTTTGCGATTCGAAGAGGACCGGACACGCCGGTCCCTTCGATTTTGTTGATAGTGCTACAACAAATAAGCGGGCTCGGTTTAGTCTGAGGATGAGCGGCATGTTATCGCGCAAGTCAAAGGTGAGAAACGGAACTACGGCGGTTTCTATTGCCTTCGTTTTCAGCGCGTTGGCGAGCCTGGTGGCCAGCAGTCGAGGCAACCCAGATAACTCGGATTGGGTGCAATTGAGCAAGAACGACAGTTTGTCGATTTTTGCGCGGTCGCGGGCGGGTTGCCCCATTAAGGAGCTCCGGGCGGTCGGCGCGATCGATGCGCCCAATTGGGTCGTAAAGAATCTCATCGACGGCGTGGAAGACTACCCCAGCTTCATGCCCTACACGACGAAGACTAAGATCATTGACCGGAAACTGAATCAAATCATCAGCTATCTTCGTCTGGATCCGCCGCTGGTTGGCGCTCGGGATGTAACGGTGTCAGTGTCCAGTCAGACGCAAAAGCACGAGGACGGGACAACCAGTTACCAAGTGCGCTGGGAGCCGGTGAATTCGCTAGGGCCAAACCCTAGTCCTGGCGTCACCCGCATAACGCTAGATCAAGGTTCGTGGAACCTGGAACCCACCGATGGAGGCAAGAAGACCCTTGCAACCTACACGATTCTGACGGACGGCGGCGGCGGTTTACCTGCATTCGTGATCGATTTCGCGAATCGGCAGGGCGTCGAGAATTTGTTTTCCGCCATCCGAAAACAGATCAGCCAGACCAAGTACTCCCAAAGCCGGCCAGCGGATTGAGCGTATGGGCGGGTGAGCGTAACGGCGTGTCGGCGTGGGCCACGTCCTGCCGGACACAGTAAGCGGTAAGGCACAACAACGGGTCGGACCTATACGACGGCGCGTACTGATCACCTTTCACTTTCACCCCTCACGCCTCGTCCATCGGCTTCGTTTCCACCTGGGGGGACTCCCGCTGTAAGTCGTTGATTCGCTGGACGGCTGCCTGCACCTCGTTACCGGTCAATAGCGCTTTGATTGCAACCGTTGCCTCGTGAGTTTCGCCTGCAGCAAGTTTTCGCAGCCGACCGGCTTTTCGTTCGACCGCCCGATGAAACGGGTAACTGGTGGCCGGTTCCAAGCCGGTCACGTAGCCGGTCTTCAGCGGGGCTTCATTCTTCCAGAGAGTAAAATAAGGTAACTGCTGCGTACTGAAGGCGACTAGCGCTCCCGATTGTCCATCGGGGGACTGTAACAAAGCTTGAGTAGCGCCTTGTTGATCTGCCCAGAGTTCGGCAAAATAGACTTGCTCAGTATATCCGGCCGGTTGCGGCCCTGTGTAGAGATTCCATTTCGCCATATCCACCTCGGCAGCACGAGCGTCTCGAGGCGCGACGCGCTTAATCGGGGCGTGGAACTCGGCGCCGGCGCCAAGCAAGGGAGGCCCAAAGTTGATATGATAGAGGCTCTCCATCTCTTGAGGGATATCCGCCAAATTGATCACGGTGTCGTTTAGCACTAACTCGCTACTCCCGATCTCCGTTGAAATCTCGGTCATCAATTGGAGGTGCGGTCCGAACATGAAAGATTCCTCGACCACGCCGCGTAACACGATTCGCGGGACCGGTTCAGGCTCAAACCGAAACTCAAGATAGCTTGCAGGCAGATAGTTAATGCGTCCGTGCTGGGTCAGAACTTGAGATCCGTCCGGGCCAGGAGGCCCCATTGATTCTAACCCACAGCGGGATAGCCATTCGCCAAAGCCGTTCAACCAGCCTTTTCCTCCACGGTCAGTCAGATCCACAAATTGTGGATGCACGACTTCAGTGACTGGTGAATCCCACCCTAAACGAATATCTTGGATCTCGCCCCCCCAAATGCTCATGCCTCGGGTGGGCACCACGACAAATTTCAGGACGCCATTATCGATATCAACGATCTCTGTCCCTTCCTGACGCCCACCAGCCAGACAGGTTTTCGTTACGCTCCAAGAGCCCTTCCCCGAGTCGTCGCGTGCTTCCGTCGAGTCAAATCGCCATTCCTTAAGCGAGAATCCCTGGCTGCTGTCGGTAAGAATCTTTGAATAGGGGGGCATGGTGGGGATTGTTCAAGCAGCGAGAATCTAACTCGGCCGGTCAGCAAATGCATAGCGTGTTTCTAGACAATATCTCAAGTTGGCTCCGTCCCCGAAAGGCTTGGAACGTCGAGTCGGCGTATTTTGTTCCCAACGCCTGGAGGGGAGCCGCTTTTGTGCTTGTGCCGCCGCCCCGCAACATTCGCCTGAGCGTAGATCCCGCCGAAGACCTATCGAAACAGGCGGCTCCCGAGCACGTCTCGACGCGATGCATTTACTCGTGGCTTTCGATTCGTTTGGCCCCGGGTCATGGAACTGCATCGCGCTGATCGTGGGTAGGTCCCGGGAGCCGCCTGCTGCAACATTTTGTGGTCCGAAACGCGCAGCTACGAATGTCGCGAGGTTGGCGGGTTACGGGCGAAAGCGGCTCGCCTCCAGGCGGTGGGCGATCATCCGCGGTAATGACGCTTGCCAACATCTTTCGAGGACGAAGCGTCCCGTGCCACCACATGCCAATCCCATCCCTTCGTGCTAGAGAGGACCATGAAAAGTTATCGTATCGCCACCATCCCCGGCGACGGCATAGGAAAGGAAGTTGTTCCCGAAGGGATCCGTGTGTTAGAGGCGGCGGCCCGAAAACACGGATTCAGTTTGCAATGGGATCATCTTCCTTGGAGCTGCGAGTTCTATCAAAAGACCGGACGAATGATGCCCGAGGACGGTTTGCAGCAACTCAGGAATTACGATGCGATTTTCTTAGGAGCGGTCGGGTTTCCTCCCATTCCCGATCATGTTTCTCTTTGGGGGCTTCTTATCCCGATTCGCAGACATTTTCAACAATACGCGAACTTGCGACCGGTACGGCTCATGCCCGGGATAGAATCGCCTCTGCGGGACCGTAAAACTGGTGACATCGATTTTCTGATCGTTCGCGAAAATAATGAAGGCGAGTACTCGTCTATCGGCGGGCGCATTTACGAAGGCACCGAGGACGAAGTCGTCACTCAACAAACCATATTCACCCGGCGCGGCGTCGATCGAATCCTGCGTTTCGCATTTGAGCTAGCCCAGTCCCGGCCAAAAAAACACCTCACATCCGCCACCAAGAGCAATGGAATTACCATCACGATGCCATTCTGGGATGAACGGGTGAAAGCAATAGCGGGTCAATACCCCGGGATCCGCGTCGACCAATATCACGTCGATATTTTGACGGCACACTTTGTCCAACACCCGGATTGGTTCGATGTGGTAGTCGGGTCCAACTTGTTCGGCGATATTCTGAGCGACTTAGGCCCGGCGGTAACCGGAACTATTGGGATCGCTCCTTCGGCAAATCTAAATCCGGAAAGAGAATTTCCTTCGATGTTCGAACCGGTTCACGGCTCCGCCCCGGATATCGCGGGCGCGGGTATCGCTAACCCAATTGCTCAAATCTGGAGCGGTGCAATGATGTTAGAACATTTAAAGGAACCGGACGCAGCGGCTTCGATTCTGAAAGCGATCGAAAGTGTTTTAATCGACGGCCCACGCACGCGAGACATCGGTGGCAAAGCGACAACGACCGAGGTTGGCGACGCGATTGCAGAGGCGGTTCAGTGATGACTGGTAGGGGCTCCCAAAGAAGCCTCCCTGCTGCGAAGCGTTTGTTATCGGAACGCCGAGAACTTTTGTACGGCATGAAATGGCGTCAAGCATGTGTTCTTATGTCTGGACATGACTTGGCGGGCTTTTTAGTGTAACACATCTAGGGTCAGATGACCGGTTACTCTTTCAACATGTCCAAAGCACATTCGGGAGCCTCGCCTTACCGCCAGCGTTGACGTGGCTTCAATTTCTCTCTACGCTTGCCAGGCAAAGTCGCTTTGATGAACATGCACCGCATTCTCGTCCTGGATGACGACATCGGTGTTTGCACGGTGTTGACCAGGATCCTACAGGATCAACGATACGACGTTTACACGAGCCAATCGGTCATTAGCGCGGCTGAGACCCTCACCGAGCGGTCATTTGACGCGTATTTACTAGATTATCGCCTCGCCGATGGCACCGGTCTGCAGGTCGCAGAGAAAGTCCGTCAACAAGGTAGTAATGCTCCGATTATTCTGATCTCGGGCTATGGAGCCACAGACATCGCGGCTAAGGCGGTTACTCTCGATATTTTTGAAGTGCTCCAAAAGCCGTTCACTCGTGAAACCATTTGCAATGCGCTCGAGAGAGCGCTGAGCCACGCTTTGCGGAAACCGGTCAGTGTTCAACAAATATCTGAAAAAGACCTGAGTCCAAAGCCCAGATTAGGGATCCAGCTTCGCGCACTCCACGTCATTTTGATCGTGATCGGCCTGCTCCTTGTCGCTCTCTGTCTCTTCTTGATGTTTTACCGGTAGGGATGAGCTTCCGCTCATCTGGGCGGCGCGCGAGACGTGAGAAGCCTGCTCAGGAAACCTGAGAAAAGTGATAGGTGATAGGCTACCGCGAGATCGGCCTCTCACGCCTCACATCTCACTTCTCACTTCGCACGCGAAGCCCTGATGAGCAGAAGCTCATCCGACTGGTCCAGAAAAAGCCATTCCGATCTATAAAGCCTGGATTGCTGACCAATGCGGGCGCATTTTGTCAGCAATCCCCTGCTTACCAATTCTGTGAAGAGGACTGTGCTGCCGAGCTCCAAAACCTTGGTTGAAAATGACTATGTCCATTGTTGGACTTGCTACCGCAGATTGCGCGGTGTCGTGATCGCGGTTTTCGTGGCGGCAATAATTGAGGTGCGGTTTTTCCTGCCCGGAATCGTTATCGCCGGCACTTTCTTTTCTTATTTCTTATTGGCGATGTGGCTCGCAAACTGGAATTGCCCCCGTTGTAACCACTCCTTCTTCCGCTACGCGTTCCTCCGCAGCCTATTCGGAGCGCGCTGTTTCTACTGCCAATTCCCTAAGTGGGGCATTAGCGAAGCGGGGGACGTCATTTTGCGACCGAAATTCCCCTTGGGATGGAAGGCAGAAGCGGTGGAGGAAGACACAGCTCTGAAGAAATGAATCGAATGGGCGAGTGGGCGAAAGGGCGAAGGATTCGCCGTTTCGCTTTAGTCCACCCTTTGTCTGGCGCGGTGCGCTGCAACCTTTGCTCGGTTGCCGCAAGCGCTCATGCTGCACCAGCGCCGCCGGTGATTCTTGGTGGAATCGTAGAAAAGAAGGTCGCAGCTCTCGTCCGCGCATTTTCGAATCAAGGCTGGATTCCCATTACAGAGGAGGTCGGCTGCGGACTCGGCCAGCGGTGCTAGCAAGGCCAACGGATCCGCCATTTCCGAGACAAATCGTCGTTCCAACTGGGCCGACCGCCGTTCAATTTGGAAATGGCCGTCTCTCTTTATGAGAAGACCATTAATTGCGCGGATAGGTGCTGGCGGCACCAACTTACCGTCAATGATCGCCTCAGCCGCTGTCCGGATCGACTTCCGCAATTCCCGCGCGGCGCCTAGAACACGGTCGCTTGTCTTAGCGGAGCAACGTTTCGCTAGCGCAAGTGCCTCAGGAGACCCAAGTAAGCCAGCCTGTTTCAACCAATCACGGAGATCGTCGAAGGTTTCTAATCGATCTTGGTATTCTCCGGATCGCCGGAACTCGGTACCTACGAAATCGAGGGAAAGATGATCTGCTAGGAAGGAGAAGTTCTGTTTCTGCGCCATAATCCGCCAAGACCCGGACTCACCCAGCCCAGGCAACAGCCTGGTTTGTATTTTATTTTTGGCTCTGTTAACAGCCTTATCTCATCGCCCGAGGGCGCAGACCGCCAGAAATCGTCCTCGTATTCGCCGTCGTCCTCGTGCTCAATACAAAACGTATAATTTTTGCGCACTGACGCTGCAGTGCATAGCGTTTTTGAATATCTTGGTGGCTAACAAGATCAATGCGCCCCGACTTACCCCCGAGTACGAGGACGATCTCGATTACCCCAAAGTCTGAGCAAAAGTACGCCCGAAACCGCAAGCACTGCGGCGTACAATCATCTTTTCCGTCGATTACAGCTGAGAGCTTTTCGGGAGCCTCGCTCCCCAAATTTGGGTCGCAACCAATCGCCTCTCACCCATCCCTTCTCACGTATCACGCGTACCTACTCGCCTTGATCCAGCTTGTGGATCCGGTAAATCAGATCGTCATAACTGCTTGCACTTCGCATGATCGCGTTCAGCTGATATAGGCGCTCATCTTCTGAAGCATGATTAAATGCCACACGCGTTTGAGTCGAGTCGTGCCCAAAGACAACTTCATCCCAATGGATCGTTTGGATCTGGGAAGTGAAACGCGCCACAGCCCGGCCTCGGAAGAACGCTCGAGTCGTCTCTGGAGGACCAAAGATCGCGTTCTTGATTGCGTCTTCTGCGAGTAACCGGCGCATGCGCCCTTGCCTTACAAGCTCAAAATGCAGACCCTGCTCCCAAGTAATATTATGATATTCCAGGTCGATCGATTGTAACCAGGGGTCGCACCAATCCAGATTCTCACTCTCTTGGAACGTATTCAGTAGATATTTCTTCGCGGCCCAATCCACTCGATCGGCGCAGCGCATAGCCTCGACATCGAGGTCGTTTAACAGGCTTTCCCACTCGGTCAGCAACCAATTCACTTCTGGCTGTGATCGATCGCAATATTTGAGCGCTTTAGCCAAATACATGCGTTGCACGTCTACCGCAGAAATCTTCCGGCCATCCTTCAGTTCGATAATCCAATTATAGGTCTGATCCCGGCTGATGGATTTAGTCGCGTCGATCGGTTGGGCTACTTCGAGTTGCGGCGCTTCTCTTTTCTCGATGAGTTCGAGCACCAGCGACATCGTTCCAATCTTCATCGCTGTCGCGAACTCGCTCATATTGGAGTCGCCTAAGATCACATGGAACCGCCGATATTTTCCCGGATCAGCATGCGGCTCATCGCGCGTGTTCACGATGGGTCGCCGGTTCATGGTATCGATGCTCACCAGTACGCTGAAAAAATCGGCTCGCTGCGAGATCTGAAACACTCCGGGTTGGCCTGCCGATCCCTCTCCCTCAATCCCGAGTTTACCCGCTCCCGTAAAGATCTGCCGGGTAACCAAAAACGGAACAACATCCGACACCAAACGGTCCCACGGAACCGTGCGGCTCATAATGTAGTTGTCGTGACATCCGTAACTATGGCCTACGAAATCGGTGTTGTTTTTGTAGAGCCTGACCTCACGCTCCGGGGCAATCTTTCGGTTCCGTCGCCGCACACATTCGGCTAGAATTCGCTCCCCGGCTTTGTCTTGAGCGACTACATCCTCCAGCAACGTGCATTCAGGCGTCGAGTATTCCGGATGAGCATGGTCGTTGTAGAAACGCGCTCCATTGCTAAGAACCAGATCGCTTTTTATCTCCTCGTAGCTTAGCGGCCGGTTCTTATCCAATTCGTAGTAAACCGACTCGTCCGTGTCTTGCATTAACGAGTCAGCCCGGAATCCGCGAGCATCTAAATGCGGGTCTTCCAGATTGTAGTCCCATTTCATCAATGCGCCGTGTTCCGTATAGCAGCGCACTAACTCAATGGACTCGGCCACTACATCGACATTCTCGACTCCGTTTACGGTAATACCGTATTCGGTTTCGATACCAAAAACGCGATTCATCTCGAATGTGCTCTACGCCGTGGCGGACCCAACCTAAATAACGTCGGAGATCTTCGACGCTTTTGGTCCGGATCGAACTGGCACTACCTTCACCACGTTCTCGGAATCGTAATCAATTAGTTTTAACCAGTCTTCCACAATATCGGTCGGTGGGAAGATATCGTTCTCCGCATACTCAGTGTTTAGCGAGAGTAACAAATCCGATTCACTGATCCCCTCTTCTTGCATCGTGTTGATGGCCCGCTTGATAGCGAGCTCCTTCGCTCGCTCTACCACCGACGCGATGATAGCGCCGCTAACCAGATCTCCTCGGTAGAGCGTCTCGCGCTTTCCACTTCTCAATGTGATTTCCAAAAACCTATTTTCCTCTTTTCTGGCAAACTGAGTATCGACCACTTTGGTCACCAGATGATCGACCACCTCTTCGATCCCACCCTTCTGTTCAACCAATTCCGGGTCGTACGGTAAATCTTTAGTCAGGTAGATCTTGTAGATGTCGTAAGCAGAAGCTCGGTCTGGCCGGTTGACCTTTATTTTCCGGTCGATTCGACCAGGACGCAGGATCGCCGGGTCGATCAAATCCGCTCGGTTCGATGCCAGGATAATCACCACTTCATTTAAAGACTCGATTCCGTCCATTTCGGTGCAGAACATCGGCACCAAGGTGGAGAGAATACTTGAATACCGCCCCGCTCGACGTGTGCCCAGAATACTCTCGGCTTCGTCGATGAAGATGAACGGCATAAAGCCCTCTTTCCGTTTCTCTCGCGCGGTGTTGAAGATCTCGCGAACCTGACGTTCCGATTCTCCTACCCACATGTTTAGAATCTCGGGCCCTTTGATGTGCATGAAGAACTGCTGCATCTCTTCGCCCGTCTTTTCCTTGAGCTGCTTCGTCAGGTTGTAGGCTGTCGCTTTGCCGAGCAGCGTCTTACCGCATCCAGGCGGACCATAAAGCAGAAATCCTTTCGGAGTCTGATGTTGAAATTTGGTGAAGAGCTCCGCGTGCAATAACGGGAGCTCGATCGCGTCCTTGATCGCACTGAGCGCTTCCTCTTGGCCTCCCACCATGTTCCAGGAAATCTCGGGAACTGCCTCCAAGTAGTAGTCCTGCGTCGTCGGCCGGCTTAACACTTCGATCGCGATTCTGAAATTTGAGTCCACGCGGACCTCGTCTCCAACCTTGAGATTGGCTTTCAACAGATCCTGAGACCGCTGCAGGACGATGGATTGAACGCCGTGCTCTTGACCAACCCGCAAGCGATCGCTGCTAAGAATCTCCGTGACCTTGGTGACGGGCCCCGCGAGATCGTATCCCAGGTCTCCTACGATTACGTAGGCTTCATTCACCAATACGCGCGTCCCTTTCTTCAATTTGTTGACGTTGATCCGGGGATCCACATTGCAATAGTAATCGGATCCACCCACAACGATTTGGGCAGTTTCTTTGTTCGGGCTACCAAGATATGTTCCGATCCGATTCGCCGGAGAAGTGACTTTTTTGATCACTTCGTCCAGTTTTTCGATCGTTTGCCGCGCCTCTTGAATCATTTCCTCCTGTTCCGCCACGCTCGACCTTAGGCCGATAATTTCGCTGCGTGTCGGGTCACCAGGAGGGAGACTTGCTACGATTCTCTCTAAGATTTCGAGAGGAGTTGCGGGCTCGGAACTGTAACCACCGTACTCGGGTGCTCGCTCTTCGTTCATTTGTACTTCTTAATCACTCCGCTAACCAGGACTATAACCAGGTCCGAGCCGGCTATCAATCCAGTAGTCACGGATTGCCTCGTATACTGGGCTCCAGATTTGTTCGTCGCTGGCATTCGGGTGGCCTTTGTAGCGCCAATCGTGCCACCCCCGCAGAGGAAACGTGTCGGCGTATCGGCGTTAGCATTCGGTGGGGCCAAGGTCCCGAACATCCGAGCGAATTTTGCAAGGGCCACCGCCTCTCTCGCTAAACAGAATGTGTTCTGCCACGACGGGCACAGAGCCGCGTTCCCAGAGCGCCATCCGCTGCATAAGCGTGTTAGCACAAACCGCTGCATTTTTCGGAGGCCTACCGGCCGGAACTACTCTCACTCGATCACGGCTCGGCAATCGCAACGGGGTAACACATCAGGTCTAGACAAAAGCCAGGCTCTGCGGATCTGATTTTGGACGTGCGGGAGCCTCGCCCTAACCCTTTGCACGCGGATATGCTCACTCGTTTCCCTCGAAAACCGAAAGCCTTGCATCATGAATCATTATGTTGATATTCGTCGGTGATGCTTAACACCCTCAGGGAACCCGAGAGTGAGACGATCCATTTAGGGTTCAAGGAGCTATACGTCAGAGCATTCAAATGGATGCTGCTGGCGCGAACTGTGGAAGACAAAGTGGCTGCCCTGTGGCACGCCGGGAAGATCGCTGGAGGGTGCTATTTGGGCAAAGGTCAAGAAGCGGTGAGCGTGGCAGTTGGGATAATGCTGAGGCCGGGCGACATTTTTGCTCCCTTGATTCGAGACCAAGCCGGGCGGCTCGCCTTTGGTGAGCCCCTATTCGATATTTTGCGGACCTATCTGGGCAAGAAAACCGGCCCAATGAGAGGCCGTGATGGCAACGTACATCGGGGACGTCCAAAGGAAGGGATCTATCCCATGGTTAGCCATCTCGGGGCTACCGCATCTTTAATCACGGGCGCTCTGATGGCTCGGAGGATGCAAGGAGAGACCGGCATTGTCGGAGCCACGTCCATTGGCGACGGCGGCAGTTCGACCGGCTCTTTCCACGAAGGCTTCAATATGGCGGCAGTCGAACGCGTGCCCTTGGTAATGACGGTCACCAACAATCATTACGCTTACTCGACCCCAAACAGTCGCCAGTTCGCTTGCCATGATCTGGTGGATCGAGCCATTGGTTACGGGGTTGAGGGTTACAGTATGGACGGTACAGACCTAAAAGAGTGCCTCGAGACTGCCAGCCACGCGGTTGAACGTGCCCGGTCAGGCTTCGGCGTCCAGATGATCGTGGCCTCGTGTGTTCGACTTTCCGGGCACGCTGAACACGATGACGGCTTTTACATGGACAAGACTCTCTTGGATAGCCCGATCGGCCGTGATTGCCTCAATGTAGCCCAAGCCCATGTGGTCGAACAGGGTTGGGCTGACGAAGTCACGGTTCAAGAGTGGAGGCAGCAGGCCAAAGCACAAGTCGAGGACACGCTGCAAAAGGTACAGCGTGAACCAACTCCGGATCCTGCGGATGAGGATTGGCACTCGTTAGCATCCGCTCACCTAATCGATCCAGAGTACGCAGAATGAGCATCACTTATCTCGAAGCAATTCGGGAAGCTCAAGCCAGGGCACTGCGCGAAAATCCTAACGTTTACATCTACGGACAGGATATCAGTACCTACGGCGGAGCTTTCAAGGCGACCAAAAACTTGGCTAAGGAGTTTCCCGGGCGAGTCTTAGATTCGCCGATCAGCGAGGATGCTATGGTCGGCAGCGCCATCGGGGCGAGTCTCGAAGGCATGCGCCCGATTGTGGAAATGCAGTTTGCCGATTTCTCGGCCAACGGTTTCAACCAGATCGTTAATCACGCGGGCGCGTATTTCTACCGGTGCGGTATTTCCTTGCCGATCACGATCCGGCTCCCAAACGGAGGTAATCCTGGAGCCGGCCCCTTCCACAGCCAATCGCTCGAGTCATTGTATGCTCACTTCCCCGGCCTAATTGTTATGACTCCGGCGACCGTCGACGATGCCTACAATTTTCTGCTTGAGGCGATCGCCCTTGACGACCCGGTCCTCTACTGCGAACACAAATACCTCTACAACCGGGTCAAGGCAGACCGGCTCCCGGAAGAAATTTCTTTCTCCGCCGGCAGAGCGTTATGCCGCCGTTACGGAAAGGATCTTACCTTGGTGACTTATGCTGCCACTCTTTACGATGCTTTGGCTGCGGCTAGCGAGCTCGAAAAAGAAGGAATCGATATCGAGGTTATCGATCTGAGAACCGTCAAGCCGCTCGATACCGAGACAATTTTGCAATCGGTGGCCCGAACCGGTCATCTTCTTACCGTTAGCGAAGGCTGGCCCTGGGGAGGAATAAACGCCGAGGTGATCGCTCGTGTCGCTAGTAAAGGATTTCATTTACTCGACTCGCCGCCAGAACGGTTGAATTGCCGCGATACGCCCATCCCTTTTCATCCCGACCTATGGTTGGCTCATAGGCCTTCTGCCGCTTCGATAGTAAAGAAGGTTCGCCAAATGTTAGACTGGTAACTTTTCTGACGCCGATATCCCCACAGTCCGACGCGCCCGTACGTTTCTAATCTATATGCCCAAAGTGCCGATCATCATGCCGCAGCTTGGTGAGTCCGTTGCCGAGGCCACCATCCTTCGTTTTAAGGCGCAGGTTGGAGAGCCCATCACCAGCGATCAGGAAATTATCGAGGTCGAAACCAATAAAGCGGTTATGGCTGTCACCACCCCGTGTGACGGGGTCATTGCGGAGTTCACGGCCGAAGTCAACCAAACTTATCCGAATGGCGCTGTCCTCGGATACATCGAGGCATCAGAAGAGGATGCCGAGCGCCTTGCGGAATCGGCAAGTCAGGCACCTGCGGAGGTGCCGGCAACTCTCCCGACCGACAAGAATATGCCGGCGAGCGTTGCGACCATGAAAGTGCCGATCATCATGCCGCAGCTTGGCGAGTCCGTTGCCGAGGCTACCATCATTCGTTTCAACGCGCAGGTTGGCGAGCCGGTAGCCAGCGATCAGGAAATTATCGAGGTCGAAACCAATAAAGCGGTTATGGGTGTCACCACCCCGTGCGGCGGGGTGATCGCGGAGTTCACGGCGGAGGTCAACCAGACTTATCCGAACGGCGCCATTCTCGGATATATTGAGGCGTCAGCAGAGGATGCCGAGCGCCTCGGGGTGTCGGCAATTCAGGCGCCCGCAGAGGTTCCAGCAACTCTGCAAACCCACAAGACGCCGCTGGCCATGCCGACCATCACGATCCCGATGATGCCGGCGAAAAGCGGAGGCCCCTTTGTTTCGCCGCGAGTCCGCTCAAAGGCGGATCAACTCGGCTGGCAACAACAGGATCTTTCTTTGGTCCCGGGTACTGGCAAAAACGGCAGGGTGACAGCGAATGACGTAGAGAAGTATCTGGCTGACCTTGAACAACACCCGAGTCAAAAGGCAACCGGGCTGCGGTTGGCCATCGCAGACGCGATGCGTCGCAGCTGGAGCCGGCCCCTTTGCACCATCGGAGTCTCCTTTTCGCTTGAGCCGATCTTGGCGCACCGCAAACAATTTAAGATCCCTCCCGGTCCTGCGCTTTATGTCGCCAAAGCGATCGCCCTCGGTCTGGCTGAGAACCCGAAGTTAGCCGCCCGCATCGTCGGCGACCAGTTGGTGCTTCCAAAATCGATCGATATCGGCGTTGCGGTCGAGGTCGATGAGGGAGTGGTTGTTCCCGTTTTTAAAAGCCTCGATAAAGAACCGCTTTCTGAGCTGGGAGAGAAGTACCAGGACTTGGTGACGGCAGCGAGAGCTCGCCGCCTGCCTGAGGATGCTAGAGAAGGCGCCATCGCTTCCGTGACTAATTACGGCCCGCTCGGGATCACCTGGGGTACCCCTATTCCGCAGCCGACAGAAAGCTTGATCGTCGGTCTGGGACGGGCAGAAAAACGGCCGGTGTGGGACGAGGCGAGTTCGCAATTTAAGCCTAAACAAATGGCGGACCTAACCGTGACCTTCGACCATCGCGTTGTCGACGGTGGCGCCTCGGGCAAATTGATCAGCAGGTTGGTAGCGATTTTGGAAAGTCCGAAATCGTTGTGAGGACCGGGGGGTGGAGAAGTGAGACGTGATCGGTGATTGGTGAATGGTAGGGCGAAGCTCCCGAAACGATTCACCGTTTTCACCAAAGGCATGCGGCAACTTCGTCTAATCAGCGGCCAAGGCCTATAAACGCCCCGAGACACAGCCACGCGATAGACCACGGCTCGGCGCGCTTAAAGGCGTAGCAAAGCGACGCGTTTTGTTGCATACCAAGATCTTCGCTAGAGTCGGAAGCCGTTCGGGAGCCTCGCCCCACCAATCACCTCTCACCGATCACCAATCTCCTCTCACTTCTCACTTTCAGATATGTCCCATCCCGACCACTTGGAAATCGTCCTGCGCCTTGGAGCCGCCATTCTCGCCGGCGCTCTTATCGGACTAGAGCGCCAGTGGAACAAGCATACGGCCGGTGTTCGAACGCATGCACTAGTCGCGCTGGGAGCAGCCCTTTTTGTATTGTTCGCGCCATTAGCAAGAACCCCTCAAGAAGCACCCCGGATGGCAGCTCAGGTCATTACCGGTATAGGGTTTCTCGGAGCGGGCGTCTTGATGCGGACGGGGCTCACGGTGCATGGCCTGAACACCGCCGCCACCGTTTGGTGTACGGCGGCTCTCGGTGTGTTATGCGCTGCGGCGGATTACTGGAGCGTTCTGATAGGAACCGGCGCGGTGCTTTTGGTTAACCTTGTCTTTCGGCCGGTGAGTAGAATGCTCACTAAGTTTTCGACCAGACAACCTCCGCAGGCATTCCATTATTCGATAAAGGTAAGCTGTGACCCAGGGCGAGAAGCCCCGATCTGTTCCTTGCTTACCCAGCTCGTTGCCACAGGCCCATTCGTGGTGCAAAGCTTGCAACAAGACCCAGGAATGGATGCCTCCTCAATCTTGCTTACCCTGAGCGCAGCAGACTATCAATCCGTTCAGCTGGAACAGATCACGACCCGCCTGGGTCTCGAGCCTGGAGTTAGGTCTGTGTCCTGGAAGTTGGACCCAATGTCGTTAGGAGATTGAAACCGTAGACAGACCCTCCTAACGCCCGCAGAGCGATAGGTTTCTGCGCTCAGAAATCCCCAGATTTCTGAGCGCAGATTGGTAGCGGCCGGGCAACAAACAGGTTACCCGGCCGCCTGCCTTGAAAGCTCCGAGGCATGGCCCCCCGCAGACGTTAACTGCCTCAAAACCTTCGTAGACAACCGTGGAAAAATTCGCCCCGATATGGCGTTGCCGTTCCCAAAGACTGTAAGACGGCAATGGGAGTGCATCCTTGAAAGCGGCCTGGCTATAAGACTTGTAAACGCTCGCTTTCAATTGACTCCCCCCACTAAACGGCCAACAAGCTGGCACAACCCTCCCCAGACCCGCGGATCTGCGAGGACGTAAAACGCCCCGCAGACCAACAACATCAAGAGTCCGGTTTTGAATTCGTTCATGGAGCTACTCTCAGTCCCTTATGCAAGCGCCGTGCCAACCGAGAGATATTGTTCGTAACTATTTGATACTGAGCATTTTATATCGATAGATCCGCGGGAGAGAACTTAGTTTGTACGAGGAATCATCCCAAAATCGGGAATATGAAATCCCGTATGCGGGACCTTTGGTAGCGGCCCGATGTTTCTGGCATTCCGAGGGCTTTGCCCTAGGCTATCGTGAACCGCAGCTTCGCCGCTCAAGGTCGCGATTAGGGGGATTGAGCAGGCTCTCGGCTTTGGGCTGCGCGTAGCGATGACTCGATGCCAATGGACAAAAAAACCATCACCGTCCGAAGCCAGCAATCGACCCAGACTCAGGTCTATGTCAGCCTTTTCCTGGATGATCTCCAGAGCGTCGAGATCATTGACAACCCGCAACCTCGGCTCAGTGCCATCTTTGCCAGCGGCGAAATAAAAGTTGAAGGCCTTGAGTTAACCCACCTCTTTCAAATCCGTGACCGTCTACTCGGCCTTCGGTCGGACGCGTTTGAGGGTGTCCCTACCGATAATATCCATGTCTCCGTTCGAAGCGCCGGCGGAACCGAGATTTAACAAGCCGGGAATCAACCGCGAATGAACGCGAATAGAAACGAACAACCGCAAAGGGACGCAGATCGGTGATCGGTGATTGGTGAGATTTTGGTGGGTGAGGCTCCCGAACGACCCAGCGTTTCAGCAAAGCCGTGGCCCAACCTTGGTCCAATCAGCGAGCAAGGCCTACAAATGCGCCGAGCCGTGGCCCCGCGATACACCACGGCTCGGCGCGCTTATAGACATAATATCCCGGTTTGGCTGGTGAATGCCGATCTCTTCGTTCGAGTCGGCAGTTCTTCGGGAGCCTCGCCCTACCAAAATCTCACCAATCACCGATTCGCGTCCATTCGCCGTTGATTGTTCCTTCTCCCCGCGGCTATTTGAAGTCCAGACTCTCGATGGCTTTGATGGTTGCCTTGAGGACCTTTAGCCGGGCATACCATTTGTAGTTTGCTTCGACGACAGTCCATGGAGCAATGCTGGTTGAAGTCTCCAAAAACATGTCCTGAGCGGCCTCATTATGATCGTCCCAATGCCGGCGATTGCGCCAATCCTCCTCCGTAATCTTCCAGTGTTTGAGCGGATCTGCTTCCCGGCTCTTAAAACGGCTTAGCTGCTCGTCTTTGGTAATGTGAAGATAGAGTTTAACAATCACCGCTCCATCGTCGACTAATGTCCTCTCAAACTCATTGATTTCTCGATACGCTCGCTTCCATTCAGGTCCGGTCGCGAATCCTTCGACCCTTTCGACCAGAACCCGGCCGTACCAAGAACGGTCGAAGATCACCATTTGACCATAGGCGGGAAGCTTGTTCCAAAAGCGCCAAAGATAATGGTGCCCGTATTCTTCTTGGGTCGGCTTAACAATCGAGTAAACCCGATAATGACGAGGATCTAATCTCTCCACTAACCGCCGGATCGCACCGCCTTTACCGGCTGCGTCCGGCCCTTCAATCACGATGATCACGGAGTGTTTAGTCTCCGTCAGAGCACGCTGCAGGTTGAGCAAGGACAGCTGATAGTCCTTCAGCTTTTCCTTGTATTCTTCCTGATCAATGGCTCGATTCTGATCGAGCGCATCGAGAAAAACACGTTTGGGAGACCATCTTTCTTCCTTAGACGTGGGCATGGAAATGTCTAAACGGGGCATATCAACGGGGGGGTATCGAAAGCTTCGCCAGTTAACATCAGAGGCAGGCCGTCGCGAACGGGATAACACAATCCGGCTGAATCGCAAATAACACAGTCATCCAAAAGCTCGCTAATCAATTCTCCGTTCCGATTACGGACAGCGGAATTACCAATCGCGACGTTGATCTGTTCTAATTCGGCCGGCGTCGCAGTACGCAAAACCCCTTTTGTCTGCGGACATCGCAGCAAGGCTAGAAGCTGGGTGTTCATAGAGCGGCTTATCGTGCTCGTCCTCGTGCTCGAAAGGTAGTGAGTTACCTACGCTGAACTTTTCAATCTGCGCTTTCGAACGTCGAGACTATTTCAAATCGTGGGAGAAAAAGCGCTTTCGAGCACGAGCACTAGCAGGAGCACGATAAAAATCGGCTACGCCCTCTTAATACTTCGGCATCGAAGGATCAACTCTCTCAGCCCACTCTGTAATGCCGCCCTCGAGGTTGTAGAGTTTGCGGAAGCCTGCATCCGAAAGGACATGAAGTGCGCGCGCGCTTCTGGTTCCGCCCTTGCATTGCAGTACGATCTCATCGGCGCTATCCAACTCGCTCAATCGGCTAGGCAACTCACCGAGAGGAATCAGCCGAGCCCCTTCGATATGGCAAATTTCATATTCGTAGGGCTCGCGGACATCGACCAGGACGAATGGATCCTTGCGGTCCAGTTTCGCCTTCAGATCGACCACAGAAATGCCTGGGACGGCCATCTCTTGCTTCGCCTCGGCATCCGCTTGTGGCAACCCGCAAAACTGCTCGTAATCGATCAGCTTATGGATCGTAGGATT
The DNA here is from genome assembly GCA_019239825.1 of Verrucomicrobiota bacterium. Classification (GTDB taxonomy): domain Bacteria; phylum Verrucomicrobiota; class Verrucomicrobiia; order Chthoniobacterales; family JAFAMB01; genus JAFAVN01. The sequence continues at coordinate 32,812 of JAFAZK010000205.1, forward strand.
CTTGCCGCAAATCGGACAATTCGGATCAGGCCGAACTTTGAACTCGCGAAACCGCATCTTCAGCGCATCGAAATTGATCAACCTTCCGATCAATGGATCTCCGACACCGAGAATTAGCTTAACGGCTTCGATAGCTTGGAGAACTCCGATGATCCCGGGTAACACGCCGAGAACGCCGCCTTCAGCGCAGCTCGGTACCATCCCGGGAGGAGGTGGCTCGGGGAACATGCAGCGGTAACAGGGACCGCCCAGGTGCGGCGCAAACACGGTCGCCTGACCATCGAACCTGAAGATGGAGCCGTAGACATTCGGCTTTTTGGTCAGCACACAGACGTCGTTCGACAAGTAACGCGTCGGAAAGTTATCCGTACCGTCAACGATTACGTCATAGTCTCGGACTAAATCCATGGCGTTCCCGCTATGGAACAAGCAATCGTGAAGGTCAACTTGGACGTTCGGATTGACGGCCTTAACCTTGTCTTTCGCCGAATTGAGTTTTTTGCGCCCGACGTCGTCGGTGCCATGCAGGATCTGCCGTTGCAGATTAGAGAAATCGACCACATCCGGGTCAACCAATCCCAGGCGACCGATCCCGGCCGCTGCAAGATAGAGCGCGATCGGTGAACCCAACCCTCCCGTCCCAATACAAAGAATGGAAGCCGCTTTTAATTTCTTCTGCCCTTCAAGCGTGACCTCCGGCATGATCAAGTGCCGGGAATATCGGGCGATTTCGTCGTTGCTAAACTGGACATCGGTCCAGCGACTATCCGGAATTATACTAGCAGCCATAAACCAAGAGTGAGGAAGGTAAGCGCCGACAGCCAAATAGCAAATTGCAGTTAGGGGCGTGGCTTAACAGCGTGCGGGTCAAAAGGGCAACGACAGATACTTGGTGGGGCGAGGCTCCCGAACGGCCTTACGATT
>JAFAZK010000298.1 GCA_019239825.1 Verrucomicrobiota bacterium
GGATGAGCCACCACCGGCCGGTAATCGCGGGCCAGCCAACCAGGGTCGCAGCGCTGAGCCAGATCAGCACCAACCGTTTGGATCGCAGCGATTCCCGATACAGGAAACGCGACGGCGTATTCACCTGATCGGCCGGATCGTAGTGGAGTCTATCTAAATTATAGACCAACAAATAGCCGCCTAACCAAAGAGGGGCCGACCGCAGCCAAGGGCTGCCGGTCAAGTAACAGGAGACCCATCCAAGGCAGGTAACTGCCATCCCACCAACTACTTCCAATAGATACACTTGGCGTAAGAACGTGGATAGATTCCGCACTGTTTTGCTCAATCCCAACGACACAACTTAGTTTGCTCCCTCACTTTTTTCCTTGTCAGATTGTTTCCTTGACGATCTGTTCCGCCCTACCTAGATACAGGCAAGCCATCATAAAATTGGTTCTGGATATTTAATTAGACACTGTGGCTCACCTACACTCGTGAAGACTGGCCCTAACCACAAGGGAGTGCTTAACCGGTTGGAACGTTGATGTAACCGCAAGCAAGAATAGAAGGTCGACTTTTAATGTTTAATGGTGTTTTCGGGTTATTTTCGAACGATATCGGTATAGATCTCGGAACGGCTAACACGCTCGTATACGTCAAGGACCAGGGCATCGTTCTGCGCGAACCGTCGGTCGTTGCTGTACGAGCCGGAAGCAGCCACGTCCTAGCTGTTGGCGATGAAGCCAAACGGATGCTGGGCCGTACCCCAGGTAATATCGTGGCCGTGCGTCCGTTGAAAGATGGTGTAATCGCCGACTTCGAGATGACGGAGGCGATGCTTCGCCATTTTATTACGAAGGTCCACAGCAGCAAATGGGTCCGCCCTCGGGTAGTAATCGCCGTACCCTCTGGAATAACCGAAGTGGAGAAACGCGCCGTGAAAGAATCAGCCGCTCATGCAGGGGCCCGGGAAGTGTATCTGATAGAAGAGCCGATGGCAGCAGCTATCGGCGTCGGATTACCGGTTCAAGATGCCGCCGGGAACATGATTATCGATATCGGCGGCGGCACCACCGAAGTGGCCCTGATCTCTCTATCTGGAATCGTATTCAGCCGCAGCGTCCGAGTGGCAGGCGATGAGCTCGACGAGGCTGTGGCTGGCTACATGAAAAGGGCCTACAACCTGATGATCGGCGAGCGAACCGCCGAAGAGATCAAAATCAAGATCGGTAGCGCCTATCCAATGGACAAAGAGACCAGTATGGAGGTCAAGGGTCGCGACCTGGTTGCCGGGTTGCCCAAGACTTTGACTATTACTTCTCAGGAGGTTCGCGAGGCATTGTTGGAACCAATCTCAACGATCGTGGAATCTGTCCGGGTGACCCTTGAACGCTGTCCCCCCGAGCTATCGGCGGACTTGGTCGACCGTGGATTGGTTCTGGCCGGTGGCGGCGCGCTGCTTAGAGGACTGGATAAGCTGCTGCAGGAGGAAACCGGTCTCCCCGTTCATGTTGCGGAGGACCCGCTTAGCGCCGTTGCGGAAGGAACCGGACGCGCCTTAAGCGAGATCAAGTTCCTCAGGCAAGTTGCCTCATCCGATAAGCCCATCCGTTAAACCCCGAGTAAGCCGCTTTTCATGAGGGGCACATCGATCGCAGCGTTGATTACGTTTGTGGTTCTGGTCGTCTTTGTACTGATCGTGCCGGCGGGATGTAAACGGCAGTGGCAAGCCGCATTTCTGAACACTGTTGCCCCACTCTTTCATGCAGCCTCCGGCGTGACCCAGGGGATCGGCGGCGTCAGCGGCGGGTTCAAAAAACTCGATGAACTCGAGAAAGAAAATCGTGAGCTCACGGAAGAAAACGCCGAGCTGCGTACCTCAAACTCCCTCTTAAAAAACTTAGAGTCCGAGGTAAACCGACTGAATAGGGCCCTCGGCTACCGTGAGCGCTCTCCCTTCAAACTCTTGCCAGCCCACGTCATCAGTAGAGAGAACGCCGCCTGGTGGAACAGCTGCACGATCGACCGGGGATCAGCAGACGGCGTGGGCATCGACATGGCAGTTGTCACCGAGGCGGGCTTGGTCGGTAAGATCGTCAATGTGTCGAAGAACGCCGCGATCGTGCTCCTGGTCTCGGACGAAGGGCTTAAAGTTTCCGTCAGTATCGAAGGAACTCAGGAGCAAGGTATCATCAGCGGTACCCGGGCTTCTTCAAATTATGTGCCCGATTTGCGCGTCGGGTTCATCAGCAAGACCGCCGAGATAAAGCCTGGCATGAAGGTGTTTACTTCCGGTACTGGCGGGGTATTTCCCTCCGGGGTGCTGGTTGGCACCGTGAAAGGTTTCGCCATCAAGGAGCTTGAAGGTGTAGCCACAGTCGAGCCGGCCGTCGACCTAACTCGCGTCGAAGACGTCTTTGTAATTACTGGGGCTCGATGATACGCTTTTCATTTCTCTTGGCCCTGCTGATTTTCCTGGCGTCTATCGTCCAACGTTATATTCCACCGATTATCTGGCTGAAAGAGTCGGCCATTCTCCTCGCCCCCGCTCTGCTTTTCTACGGTTGTTTGACCCTGCCATTCCCCGCCGTTTTGGGGCTGACATTTTTTACGGGTCTGCTTAACGATCTTTTAACAGTCCCATTCGCTCCGGAGAGCAACTACTCAATCGGTACTTCGATCGTCCTTTTGCTCATCCCCGCACTTATCATGCACGGCTTCAGCTCGACCTTCCTAAGAGGGCGATGGGGCACGAATTTGCTATTGGCGGAACTGGCGGCTGTTTTGACTCCTTTCCTTTTGCTGGGCCAATACGGTATTATAAGCTTCGAAAGACGAGCGTTTTTCTACAATGATGTAGTGATGTGGCGAATTTTGGGTCCTGGAGTGATTGCAATTGTGATTAGCCCGTGTGTATTCCTGGTTCTTGCCTATCTCTCGGACCTTCTTCGGTACGAGCCGCAACTTGATCGACCGAGGCAAGGCTGACAGCTATGGCACGCTCTAAACAATCAGCGACTCTGGATTTTAGGATCCTAACTGTAGCCGCACTTATCCTCCTGGCACTGATTGTTCTCGGGCTGCGTCTTTGGTGGGTTCAGGTTAAACTCTATGCCCATTACAAAGGTAAAATTCAGGGATCGTCGGAAGTAACCGTACGCGTGCCGTCCGTCCGCGGCGAGATCCGGGACCGGAACGGGGTTGTGTTGGTAACTAATCGTCAGAGTTATGAGGTTGACTTCTATCTGCCTGAACTAGTGAGCGGTTACCGTAAACAGTACGGGGCTCCGCCGATGGTCGATTACCTTCGCAAGAGCGCCGATGGGATGCTCAGGGAAACCAAAGAAGAAGATATCGTCCAGATGGTTGATCAGACGATCATTCCCAGACTTGAGCAGTTGAAAGTCGCTGAACCGTATAACTCCCAACGTTTGCGTAGTCATTATCGCAACAATACGTTGGTCCCTTTTATCTATCGGGAAGATTTGGATTTTTCGACCATCTCTAAATTTGCCGAAAAAGACCTGGGTCTACCCGGCGTGCAGGTCAACATTCGGCCGGTCCGAAAATATGTCTACAATGCCATGGCCGCGCAGATCCTTGGCTATGTCGGTGCACCAAAAGACATCAATAAGCTTCCGGATATCAAGGACTTTAATTTTTATCAACCTGACGTTCAGGGGCGGACTAACATCGAATATTTTCTGGACGACGAGCTTCGTGGCAAACCGGGCCGGCGAATTCTAAAGAAAGACGCCAAGAACCGCATCGAGGGTGAAAAAGAGCTGATTCAGCCCACCCCTGGAGCAAACGTCTACCTGACAATCGACGCCCGGATCCAGTACATCGTCGAACGAACGCTCCGATCCGTCGGGCGGGCTTCGTGCGTGGTTGTCGATCCGAACAACGGCCAGATCCTGGCCATGGCTTCCGTTCCGTCGTACGATCCTAATAAATTTATTCCATCAATTTCCGCTCGGGATTGGGCAGCGATTAAAGACGCAGATGCCGATCCCCTGACAAACCGGGCCATCAGCTCTTTTGCTCCCGGTTCAACCTACAAAATCGCCACCTCGCTAGCGGGACTTACCAGAGGATTGGCCAAAGCCCAATTTACCTGCAGTGGCGGTGTCACCTACGGCAACACTTATATGAAATGCTGGATTGCCGATAAGGGAGGAGCGCACGGCACCCAGACCCTTACCGAGGCAATCAAGAACTCGTGCAATGCGTATTTCTATCAGTATGGAAATGCGGCAGGAATCGAGGCAATTGATAAAGTCGGGAACACTCTCGGCCTCGGCCAGACCTCGGGAGTAGAGCTCAGCGGAGAAGATCCGGGATTGCTGCCTTCGCCTGAATGGCTGCGAGTCACCAAGAACGAGAAATGGAGTCAGGGGCAAACGGCGAATACGTCGATCGGTCAAGGTTACGTTTTGGCTAGCCCGCTGCAGATGGCCATGATCGCTGCAACAGTCGCCAATGGCGGCACGGTTTATAAGCCCAGTCTCATCTACAAAGTCCAAGAGGCAGACGGGACCATGATCCGAAAGCCGGAAAAGATTCGAGGCGATCTCAGAAAGGATAATAATCTGAGCAAGGAGGATATCGAACTCGTCCGGCGCGGAATGTGGCGAGTGGTAAATGATCCGGGCGGGACCGGATCCCGAGCAAAAACTCCTGGTATCGTCGTGGCTGGTAAGACTGGGACGGCTCAGTTCTGGCGTGACGGGCAAAAAGACAATCATACCTGGTTTATCGCTTTTGCCCCCTATGACAATCCCAAGATTGCACTGGCGGTACTGGTGCAGGGCGCTAAAGCGGGAGGACAGGTTCCAGCGCCCATTGCCGCCAAACTAATCGAGGAGATCCTGGCTTTAGATAAAGGTTATGACCCAGGGCTTAAACCCCTGGACCCGGCTGTCGGCAATTTCAAGTTCGTCGAAACCATCGATTTCAAAGACAACAATGTCCCTACGGAGTTGACAGGTAACGACGAAGAAACGTCCGATAACGAGCCGGCGGCAGAAGAGAATCAAACCAAGGTCACCAAACATGAGGGAACCGAACCGGATATCCGGCCAGAAGCCGATGATCACCGGACAGTTAAGGCAACTCCAACACCACAGGCTAGTAAACCGAAGAGCTTCTTCGATTTCTTCCGGCGAAAGAGCACCGGGACCCCGCAACCCGGACCAAGCCCGGAGAAGAAGAAGCACTTCTTATTCTTTTAGTTTGGCGACCGTTCGTGCTCATTTTGAGCGAACGGCGCCTTTAACCATTTTGTTCCGACAATGTTAGAAAAAGTGAAGCAATTGCTGGGGATGAATCCGAAGAAGGTCGGAAATCAACTCATTATCAGTTGCGAAAAATTAGAACGCCGGGTCGCTCTACTTGAGGACGGCGCGCTGGAAGAATACAACATCGAGCGCGACACCGACCGCAACATCGTAGGCAGCATCTTCAAAGGGAAAGTGAAAAATATCGAGCATGGTCTCAAGGCCATGTTCGTCGATATCGGCTTCGAGAAGAACGCCTTCCTGCATTTTTGGGATGCTCTGCCCGGCCTGGATAGCGGCGTGGAGGAGGTCAACCGGGCGAGCGAGCGCAAGCACCGAAAGAAAATCACAGCCAAAGATGTACCCGATATCTATCCAGTCGGGTCAGATGTGATGGTTCAGGTAACTAAAGGCCCGATCAGCAATAAAGGGCCTAGAATTACCACCAATATCAGCTTAGCCGGCCGCTACTTGGTTTTGATGCCGCACAATGATCAGAGCGGTATCTCTCGAAAGATCGAGGACCCTAAAGAGCGAGAACGGTTGAGGCAGATCCTGCAGAAGCTGGATATTCCAGAGGGCATGGGGGTAATCATCCGGACCATCGGAGAAGGACAGCGCGCCCGCTATTTTGTGCGCGATTTGAGCCTCCTCTTGGAGCAATGGCGCCAAATCGAGGCTACCTTCAAATCACGGCCGGCGCCGGCGGTCCTCTTCCAGGAGCCAGACTTGATCGATCGTACCGTGCGGGATTTTCTCACCGACGAAATTGACGCCGTCTATTGCGATGACGAATTGGCCGTGCAGCGAATGCAAGACCTGGTAGGACAGATTTCCAGTCGTTCAAAGCGGCGCGTCGTTTATTACAACGATTCCAGCCCAATCTTTGAGCGATTCGGGGTACAAAAACAAATCGACGACGCCTTCCATCGGCAAGTGTGGCTCAAATGCGGTGGTTACATCGTCATCGATGAGACCGAAGCGATGATCGCCATCGACGTTAATACCGGACGCAACAAAGGAACCAAAGACGTCGAACGTACCATCCTGCAAACCAATCTTGAGGCTGCGGATGAAATCTCCCGTCAATTGAGGCTCCGGAATATCGGCGGCCTAATTATCGGCGACTTCATCGATATGAAGAACCGGAAGGATCAGCAAATGGTCTACAACCGAATGAAGGAGCGGTTGAAACGGGATAAAGCCAAGACCCACGTGCTACCCATCTCGCCTCTTGGCTTAATGGAGATGACCCGGCAACGAGCACAGGAAAGTCTGACCGGCTCGATGTTTATGGTTTGCCCCTATTGCAATGGTCGCGCCGTAGTAAAGAGTCCGATGACGATGAGTGTCGAGATTCAGCGCACCTTGCACGCGGTTCTTCGCAAAAAACCGGATATCCACGATATCCGGGTCATCGTTAATCCTGAAGTGCTAAATCGCCTCAAGACGGAGGACGAAGAGCTTTTGGTCGAGATCGAGCGAAAGTATTCCGGCCGTCTAACATTCCGGACCGACCCAACGTTCCATCACGAGAAGTTCGTCTTGCTCGATGCGCAGACTAATCAAGAGCTAAAGCCATAAGGGAGAGGGCGACCGCTGTGGCGGCGAAAATCGGTTTAGCACTGGCCTATGAAATGGCTGTGGAAGGCGACGGGCTGACGACCGCGGCGCTTGGGCTAAGCTTCGACGCAAGACCTTGCGCCTCCATTTGGCCGAATCGCCTGGAGGGGAGCCGCTTCTGACCGTTGCCCCGGAACCTGAGCTGATCACGCAAATAGGTGCTGCCCAGCAGAGCAGTTCTTTAGCAGACGGCTCCCGCGAACGTTTCAAGGCGTTGTTTCATCGGGTTGCGTGTGCCGGTAGCAAACAATGGATCGCGGTGGGTTACAAGGGCATCAGGGGCCGTTCGCGGGAGCCGCTCGCAAAGTACACCCCTGGCCAACGAACGCGGGGTTTCAGGAATTTGCGCGCAAACGGAGTTCGGGTAAAAGCGGCTCCCCTCCAGGCGGCCCGCCTCGCCCTAAAGCTGTCGGGCGGCGATTACCCGTCCTAGATCCGATGGGATTTTAGTTTTGGCCGCCAAACGGCAAAGACCCAGAAACGTCTGTTCAGCCAGGCTCAATTCGCGCCCAGCCTGATGTACGACCGACCAACTGCGCCGGATAAGAACCTTTGGCAATGGTCTGGCCACGAGCGACCCCTCCTGCAATTCGCGCGCGGCGACCCAGGGCGCCATGATGGCAACTCCTAATCCTAACTGGGCCAGTTGTTTCATGATTTCGAAGCTGGGAATCTCAACGTACGAGCTCAGTTTCACCCCCATTTTCAAAAGGAAGTCCTCAATCTGCCGAAAGGTCACTGTGTTGCGCCCGTAAAGCAGGAAATGCTCCGCTGAGATATCGCGGGCAGTAATCCGCTGTCTCTCAACCCAGGAATGACGTGGCGATACGACGAATTGAAGCCGATCCTGAAAAAGTTCATGCGCTTTCAGTGACTTGGGTAAACGGTCTTCAACCACGATCGCCAAATCTGTATTACCTTCTTCCACGGCCTTTAGGGCTAGCGGAGCATCTTCCAGGCGAACGATGACCGATACGTCGGGATAAGATTCTCGAAATTCTCTGAGCACGGGCGCGAGGATGAAATAGGCCACGGAGCCAGCAAAAGTAACATTTAACTTGCGCCGCCCCTCCTGAAACCGTTTTCCGACGGATTCGATGGTGCGGTCGTAGAGATCTAAGAGCCGCTGGACATGCCCTAGAAAGAAGCGGCCTTCGGGAGTCAAATGAATCGATTTTCCCTTTTTATAAAAAAGAGAACACCCGAGATGGCTCTCAAGTCGCTTGATCCCATGGCTTACAGCCGATTGGGTGACTTCGATTAGCATTGCTGACCGAGTAAAACTGCCGACTCGCGCTACAACAGAAAACATGCGGAGGAGCTTTAAATCGATGTTTTCCAGCACGTATGAACGGTATTCATCATTTGCATCTAAGACAATCATGTAATTCATGTCACCCAAGCCAAGACTTGGCATCTTCGCTGCTTATGTCAGGGCCGAATGTCGGTTGTCATAAAGGGTAAGCTCGGGAAACAACCAGGCCGTGAACGCGCGTCTGGCCGCCGTCCAGCTACGGTTCGGATAGGATATGTTCCTCTGATGGACGCAGCGCCGCTAATCGCGGCGGACGCTCTTGGCTACTTCGAGCGTGCTGGCCTCCGCGTTAATTTAGAAGAGGAGCTCGGGTGGGGATCTATTCGGGATAAGATCGTTTACGGTGAGTTGGATGCTGCCCATGCTCCAGGCGGGCTGCTCTTTTCGATTCTGCTTGGAGTCCACGCTCCTGCCCGGTCCGTAGAGACAGATTTGGTGATTAGCTTGCAGGGGAATGCCATCACCCTCTCGCGGCGCCTCTGGCAGAAAGGAGTTACGGATGGTGATTCCTTTCGGATGATGATCCGGAGTGAATCGCTCCGGAAACCGAGATTTGCGGTCGTTTCTCAATACTCGAGCCACCTGTTCTTGCTGCATCAATGGCTGCGAAAAACGGGTGTTAACCCCGAGACCGAGGTGTCCATCGTGATTCTGCCCCCTCCCTTGGTGGTGGAACACATGCGGCAAGGCCACATCGATGGGTTCTGCGCGGGCGAGCCATGGAACTCCGTAGCAGCGCTGGGCGGTGATGGTTGGATTGTGGCAACGAGTTCGTTATTGGCCCCTAATCACCCCGAAAAAATTCTTATCTGTACTCAGGAAATGGCCGGCAATTTCCCGGAAGAGTCCGCGGCTCTGCGAGAAGCAGTTCTTGCCGGATGCCAATACTGCGAATCGGCCGCGAATCGCTCGGAACTGATCGATTTGTTGCAAGAACGGCTCTTTGTATCTGTCTCGAAAGAGACCTTGGGCAATTGTCTTTCGAATCTGCCTCGGACAGGTGTCCCACCTCACTCAGCCCACGGGCCTTTGATAAGATTTCATGCCGGTGACGGGAATCGGGCCTCACGGGAACGGGCTGTCTGGGTTCTCAATAGTTTGACTCAAACCAAAGCGTTGCCCCTGGATTCTTCACAACGCAGACACTGTCTCGAGGCATTCAAGGACTAAGGCGTCATTTTCAATTCACTGCACGGCTAATGAAACTCTCTGACTTAAGAACATCCGGCCATTTACCCACTCTCGTTTCGGCTTTCCTCTATTTTGACGTCAGTTTCATGGCCTGGACGCTCCTCGGACCTTTAGGCGCGCAGATCGGCGCAACTCTGCACATGACGCCGGTGGAGAAATTCAATATGGTGGCGGTACCGACCCTGGCTGGCGCTTTTCTGCGAATCGTCCTGGGATTCGCCGTTGATCGAATCGGGGCCAAGCGGACAGGGATCCTCGCGCAACTCGTCGTGATGTCGGGCTTGTTAACTGCCTGGTCTTTTGGGCTGCCTTCCTACGCCTTTACTTTACTGCTTGGGTTAATTCTTGGATTCGCCGGCGCAAGTTTCGCGGTGGCGCTTCCCCAAGCTGGCCGTTGGTATCCTCCCAATATGCAGGGTCTCGTAATGGGGTTAGCAGGGGCCGGCAACATTGGAGTCGTGTTGGATAACCTCTTGGCTCCGCGGCTAGCCGCCGTCTACGGTTGGCGTAACGTCTTTGCGCTCGTTCTGGTTCCCGCTCTGCTAATTTTTGTCGTTTATGTACTATGCGCGCGTGACGCACCCACACAGGTAAAACCAAAAAAACTGATCGATTTCTTTGAACTGTTTAAACAACGGGATGCTCACTGGTTTTGTTTTTACTACACAGTCAGCTTTGGCGGGTTCGTCGGATTGGGGACGTCCTATGTCTTATATTTTACGTCGCAATTCGGTTTGGGCCCCGTTGAAGCCGGGGACCTGGCCGCGATTTGTACCGCTATGGGAGCCATGTTGCGGCCCGTCGGTGGTGCCGTGGCCGATCGGTTGGGGGGAATCCGCTCACTCAGTTTCTTTTATTCGTTAGCCGGTCTAGCGTTAGTCGGTGCTGCATTTTTCACCGCTTCGCTGGCAGTTAATTTCTTCTGCCTGGCACTCGCGTCGGCCATGTTTGGCATGGCTAACGGATCGGTCTTTCAATTGTTACCTCAACGGTTCGGACGTGAAATCGGCATCATGACCGGACTGGTTGGTTGCGGTGGCGGCATCGGTGGTTTTTTGCTTGCGCTGATGCTGGGTAACTCTAAACAGCTGACCGGTAACTTTACCGCCGGCCTCCTGATTTTCGCCTGTCTTTGTGCAACAGCGGTAGGCGGTTTGTTCATCGTCAAGGCGCGTTGGCGTACTACCTGGGGCGCGTTAAGCGGAGCCTGTATCTAACAAGAAACTGTGATGTTCACCAACCAACCAAGCCAATAAAACCAATGACAGAATACGATAAACAACTCGTTCAGGATTCCTGGGCCCAAGTAATCCCCATTTCCGATAAAGCAGCTGAGCTTTTTTACAACCGGCTCTTTGAGCTAGATCCGTCGCTGAGACCGCTCTTCACCTCGAATATGACGGAGCAAGGCAGAAAGCTGATGGGAATGATCACCGTGGCAGTCCACGGTCTGGATCGTCTGGATGAGATCATTCCTGCGGTGCGGGCACTTGGGAAGAGACACTTGGGATACGGGGTGACCGATGACCACTATGACACGGTTGCTACCGCACTTTTGTGGACCTTGGAGCGCGGGCTTGGTGATGCATTCACGGAGGATACTCGTAACGCTTGGATCAAAACTTACACCCTGTTGTCAACGATCATGAAAGAGGCGGCGGCTCAACCCGCAGCCGCCTGAAGTGGAAATGTGGATAAGTGATCAGTGCTTTTTGTCCCAGCGGGGGCTGTCGGACTTTGCCGCGAAGCGGCTACACGGTATAGCCCAGGGCTTCAGCAACCTCCGGACATCTGGGGCCCGAAATCGGCCTCACATCGCAGGTCTTCGAGGACGATGACGATTAATAGCCTACCGATTTAAGGACCCATAAACAACAGCTGACGGACCAGAAAATGAGGGAATTGATTGGGGAAACTCGATTTGATCTGATCGATCGACTCATCGCGGAGCAGCAATACCTTTCCGCGGTCGAGCGATTTGCGCAGAAGCACGAACAGACCAATTTGCCGCTTCAGGCGAAATATTACCGCGATCTCATTCCGTTGACCAAGCCGGGCAAAGGCCAGCAATATTCTTTCGAGGTGGACTTAGATCGCTGCACGGGTTGCAAAGCCTGTGTGAGCGCTTGCCACTCGTTGAACGGATTGGAGGAGAATGAGACTTGGCGGGATGTTGGCTTAATCGTTGGTGAGCGGGAAGGGCAAGCCTATCAGCAGAATGTGACCACGGCGTGTCACCACTGTCTGGATCCCGGCTGCCTGGAAGGCTGCCCGGTAATGGCCTATCAAAAGGAGAGCGAGACTGGCATCGTCCGCCATCTCGATGACCAATGTATCGGCTGCCAATATTGCACGATGAAATGTCCTTACGACGTGCCGAAGTACTCTGAACGTCTAGGCATCGTGCGTAAATGCGATCTATGTCACGACCGGCTTGTGGCCGGGGAAGCTCCGGCCTGTGTGCAGGCGTGCCCGCATGAAGCCATTCGGATCCGCGTTGTCGATCAGGAAGAAATTTCGCAGCAGGCTGGCGCCAATAGCCGCATGTTACCCGGAGCCTTTGATTCGAGCTACACGAAACCGGCTAGTCGGTTCGTCTCGAAAAAAGCGATTCCGCCCAACGCTGAAGCGGCGAATGCCCACGCGCTGACGTTGCAACCCGCACACTGGCCATTGCTTGTAATGCTGGTGTTAACCCAAGCGGCAGTCGGAATCTATACTGCACTCACCGAGGTGGAGCTGTTCAATATCGAACTCGTTCCCCGAATCAAGGTGCCGGTAGCCGCTTTCGGCTTCGGTCTCCTAAATCTAGGCTTGGCGGCTGCGGTGCTTCATCTTGGCCGGCCACTAGGCGCTTGGCGGTTTTTTCTTGGACTGAGAACCTCCTGGATGAGCCGGGAGATCCTTGCTTTTGGACTCTGTGCAGGGCTGTCCTTCCTGGCAACGATGGTTGCCTGGTTAGTGCCGGCTTCCCCGGGCGGCCCGCCATTGATGGCTGCAGCATCCTTAACCGGTTTGGTCGCAATTTTTACCTCCGCCATGATTTACGTGGATACCCGGCGACAGTTTTGGAATCCGCAACTGGTGTTGGGAAAGTTTTACGGGACGATGCTGTTACTAGGTACCGCCGGGATGGCAACGTTCGGAGCCTGGTTAGGTGCGAATTCGTTAGGCCGGACCATGGCTATGGCGGCTTTGGTAATACAAGCGGCCTTCTTTCTATGGGAGGTATCGGGCTATCATCGCGATCTTCGAAATCGTAACCGTCCTAATCACCAATCCGCAATGGCTGTCGCCCGGCTGCTGCCTTGGTGTGTGCCGGTACGCATCGGCCTCTTCCTGCTGGCCGCTCTACTGCTGTTGGCGACCTACTTTGATTGCCTGGGCCAGTCGGCGGCCTGGGCCACTGTGGCTTTCGTTGCATTGCTAGCCTCACAGCTCATTGAACGATTTGTCTTTTTCACAGCGGTAATCCCGTTGCGCATGCCCGGAGGAATTTGATGGCGGCACCAAAGCCACTGCGACTCGAGAATCGGGCTCTACCGCCAAGTTCTTTCCTGCGCGCCCGGACTGGACCGCTGACGGAAGATTTAGTCCGTGAACCAGGACGGTTCGGGCTGGGACAGACTCCGGCCCGGCTTGTTCCTGACGCGACGACAACCATGGTGTGCGGCTTTTGTTCTACCGGTTGTGGTTTGAGCATCCATTTGAAAGATGGTCAGGCCATCAATCTGAGCCCCGATTCGGAATATCCGGTCAACTTGGGCATGGCATGTCCCAAAGGTTGGGAGGCGTTAACCCCTCTGGATGCTCCGGATCGCGCCACCACGCCGCTCCTAAGAAATCGCGAAGGGAGATTGGAACCGGTGGACTGGGAACGAGCGCTGTTCCTTTTTTGCGAGCGTTTTAAGGAGATTAAAGCCCGGCACGGGAATGAATCCGTAGCCTTTCTTAGCACAGGCCAAATAACGACAGAGGAGATGGCTTTTCTGGGAGCGTTATTCAAGTTCGGCATGGGCTTTATTCATTGCGATAGCAATACACGCCAGTGTATGGCCACCGCCCACGTTGCCTATAAACAATCTTTTGGCTTTGATGCGCCGCCGTACACTTACGCCGATTTCGAGGAATCGGATGTCCTCATTTTCATTGGCTCCAATCCTTGTATTGCCCATCCCATTATGTGGCAACGGGTCATGCGCAATCCATATCACCCGGAGATTGTGGTGGTCGATCCGCGGAGAACAGAGACGGCCATGGCGGCGACTCAGCACTATTCAATTCGGCCGAAATCCGATCTCATTTTGCTTTATGGATTAGCAAACCTGCTCATCCAGCGTGGTGCGGTTAACCGCGATTTCGTGCTCGCCTACACAACCGAGTTCCCTGAATTCGCGCGTTTTGTGGAGGACTATCCTCCCGAAGTCGTTACTCACGCTACCGGAATTGGCGCCAAGCAGCTTGATCGTTTGGCGGACACCATTGCGTCAGGGAAACGCGTTTCCTTTTGGTGGACGATGGGGATCAACCAAGGACACGAATCAACGCGCACCGCACAGGCCATCATTAATCTCGCCTTAATGACGGGAAACATCGGACGACCCGGCACCGGGGCCAACTCCATTACCGGCCAGTGCAATGCGATGGGTTCGCGCTTATTTGCTAATATTACCAGCTTGCTCGGGGGTCACGATGCCACCCGCAAAGAAGACCGGGCTAAAATTGCATCCCTTCTTGGTTTTCATGAATCGGTTATCCCGCAACAGCCCGCCATGGCTTACGACGAGATTGTACAGGCAATCGATGAGGGCCGAATCAAAGGACTGTGGATAATCGCGACCAACTCATCTGCTTCCTGGATTCACCAGCGCCAATTCAATGAGATTATCGCAAAGCTCGATTTTTTGGTAGTGCAAGACCTGTATCACACCACGGCAACCGCTGAACGCGCGGACCTGGTTTTACCTGCTGCCGGCTGGGGAGAAAAGGAAGGCACTTTCATCAATTCTGAACGACGCATCGGGCTGGTAAAAAAAGTTCATCGCGCGCCGGGGCAGGCCTTATCAGATTTTCATATCTTCCAGTTAATTGCTCACTACTGGGGCTGCAGCGATAAATTCAAACGTTGGACCTCGCCAGAGGCCGTCTTTCATCTGTTAAAAGATATCTCCAGAGATCAGCCCTGTGATATCACCGGAATTCAGGACTATCGGATGCTCGATGAACAAGGTGGCATCCAATGGCCCTTCCCGGAAGGTATCAACCGAAGCGAAGAGCAACCGGAGCAGAAGAAAAAAGAAGAAGCGTTTTCAAGAGAGCGCCGCCTTTTTGAAGACGGAAGGTTTTTCACCGAGGATGGCAGGGCACGTTTCCTCTTCAGTCTTCCCCGAGAGATGCCGGAAAAACCGGACGACGAATACCCCTTTTTGCTATTAACCGGCCGGGGAACATCTTTGCAGTGGCACACCAACACGCGCACGGAAAAGTCGGATGTGTTACGGAAACTTTACCCGAAACAGTGCTACATGGAGATTAATCCAGAGGACGCCAAGCGCTTAGGGATCCGGGTAAATGACGTCGTTTCTATCGCGTCGCGACGCGCCGAGATTACGGCAACCGCTTTCATCACGCCTACGGTGCAGCCAGGCCAGGTTTTTATTCCCATGCACTATCCCGAGGTCAATAAGCTCACTTTTCCGGCTTTTGATCAGCATTCCCGGCAACCCTCCTATAAGGCCAGCGCCGTACGTGTCTCGAAATTAGCCCGGTAGCCAAGCCAGAAGCCAGGGATGAAAGGCGCTTGATTATATCGCTGAGCGATACATGTTGCTCGCCTGATTTATGCAGCGACCTGGTAATGCTTTAGCCGATTTTACCGTTAATCCACGGATGTTTTTCATTTCTGCCCTCGCTTTCGTTGTTGGGTTGTTCGCGTCGTTCATCGCGGTGGCACTCATCTGGTTAATCAACCTGGTTACGAATCTGGCTTTTTTTGGTCGCTTCTCCGCAGAAGCCTCCTCACCGGCCAACAGCCATTTAGGACCCGGTCTTATCTTAGTTCCGGTCGCCGGCTCCCTTATAATCGGTTTGATGGCTCGGTATGGCTCGGAGAAAATCCGAGGCCATGGTATCCCAGAAGCGCTGGAAGCTATTTTGCTGGGTAGGAGCCGGCTCGATGCGAAGGTAGCGGTGTTAAAGCCGCTCTCCTCAGCGATTTCCATCGGCACCGGAGGACCTTTTGGTGCGGAAGGGCCGATCATCATGACCGGAGGGGCATTCGGTTCCCTTTTCGCACAATTATTCGAACTCTCAGCCAATGAACGAAAAACGCTTTTGGTGGCAGGTGCAGCTGCGGGTATGTCGGCCATATTCGGGACTCCCCTCGCTGCCATTATGCTCGCCTTGGAGCTGCTGCTGTTTGAATGGAAGCCGCGGAGTTTAGTACCGGTCGCAATCGCATCGATCACTGCCGGTATTGCGCGTTATTTCTTGCTTGGGGCTCCACCCATTTTTCCCGTGACCCATCATCCGGTGCTCCCCCCGAGCACACTATGGCTAGCTGCAGTTGTAGGACTAGCGGTTGGCTTTGCTTCTGCCGGATTGACGATGTTGGTCTACTTTTTTGAAGATCGCTTTAGTCAGTTGCGGATTCATTGGATGTGGTGGCCGGCACTGGGCGGATTGGTCGTGGGTGTGGGTGGCTTGATAGAACCCCGAGTCTTGGGAGTAGGATACGATACGATTCACGCTCTGCTGAACGGCACCGTTTCTTCACCCGATCTGGTTAAGATCGCAGTAGTGAAAGCTTTGGTCTGGGCGGTTGCACTTGGGTCTGGCACCTCCGGCGGCGTATTAGCACCTTTATTGATGATGGGCGGAGCTGTCGGCACTCTGCTCGCGCCCTGGTTAGCACCGAATGACTTGCCGTTGTGCGCTCTGCTGGGGATGGCTTCGATGATGGCGGGGACAATGCGGACTCCGTTTACCGCCATCTTCTTTGCCGTCGAATTAACGCACGATTTCCAATGCATGCCTCACCTCTTGGTCGGTGCGATTTCGGCTCTCTTCGTTACCGTTTTGCTCATGCGCAGATCGATTCTGACTGAGAAAATCGCCCGGCGCGGACATCACATCAGCCGGGAATACAGTGTCGATTTACTTCAACTGTTGCGGGTGAAGGAAGTGAT
>JAFAZK010000196.1 GCA_019239825.1 Verrucomicrobiota bacterium
ATCGTCGCCGTAAATATCGAAACCAGCACGAGGCTAACAAGCATCCAGGTCACCGCCACAATGCGACCAGTGAGCGTTCTCGGGTAAAGATCACCATATCCGACTCCCGTCATCGTTACCGCAGACCACCAAACCGCGGAACCGATACCGGGCAGCTTTTTCCCATGGCCTCCAAAGTGCGCCGGGTTCTTTCCTCGCTCGCAGAGCCAAATAAGAATCGCCGCGACCAACAGAATGCTAAAGATCAGCAAAATGATCTTTAGAACTTCGGTAGAGAGCAATTTCCGCAGCAACGGAAGAATCCGATTGGAGTCGCCGGTAACGTCCTTGGTCCGCATCGCCACACGAAGGCCGGCCGAAAAGAATTGATGGGTAAAGTCAATCATTTCCTCGCGTTCCGCTGTGATGGTGGTTGGACCGACACAAACATCGATCCATCCATTCATCAGCGCTCCAAAACGGTCGCCGACGCGAATTTCCCTGAATTCAAAATCGGTTTTCAGGTCAGAGGCTATCTCCCGCCAAAGATCCACGCTGACACCAGTCCAGGAGCCATCAGTTTGGCGCATGTTGAACGGCGGCGCCGACCAAATTCCGACGATTAGGCTGTGCGGTATCGGCGAAGGACTGGCGTTGGGAGCAAGCGACTGAGCGAATACCGCCGATGTAAACATCCAGCAAAACAGGAGGATTCGGGCCGCATTTGTCATCAGGTAGCGAGTACATCTCTAGCATTTTCATCTCCGCTTGGGGAGTGCGTAGTTGAGCTTTCGCAGTGGTTTGCTGCTGGGCGCAGGAAGTCCCAGGGGCCCAAAAAACCATCTTTTTCACACTTCCAGGATTGCCGACCGGCATCAAATCAAGGTACAAGCATCTTTTATGCGCACGCTTCTCTCGCTCCTCGCCCTGTTAGCTATAGCGGCAACGCCGCTGGCGTACTCCCAGAACGCAACTCCAAGTCCGGCCGCTTCGGCCAGCCCGAAAAGACGGTCGCATAAAGCCAGTCCCAGCCCCAGTGCGGAGGCCGCAGCAACCAACGCCTCCCCGGCGGCTAGCGCGACTCCGAAGAAACGGTCCAGGAAGCAAGCAACCGCTGCTACCTCGCCCGCTGCTCCGGCTAGCAATGCAGCGCCCGCTGCTCCATCGCCAACTGCAAAGGAAGGGATGCTTGGCGTGTTCCACAAAAAGAACGCTAGCCCAGCACCAGTTGCAAACCAACCGCAAGCTCCGGCCAACCCAGGAACTCCCGGAAACGGTCAGGTCTGGGTCAATACCGAATCACACGTCTACCACAAAGCCGGTTCCCGGTATTATGGCAAGACCAAGCAAGGTAAGTACATGAGCGAGGCGGACGCCATCAAAGAAGGCGATCACGCTGCCAAAAACGAATAGCTAACTGCAAGACGATTAACAGTCGGATGTTTGTCAGCGCCGATCACTCGATCGGCGCTGATCTTTTTTGACTAAACCCGCAGGGGCGAGCTCCTACTCATTCTCATACTTGGTGGGGCGAGGCTCCCGAAAGACCTTTTGATTTTCGCGGAGGATAGGATCTTTGCACTGAAAGATGCGTGGCTAGGCCGATAGAAGCGCCGAGCCGGGGAGAAGCGCTAGACCACGGCTCGGCGCGTCTAACGTCCCAACAGTACGACGCGGTCAGTGAAAATCAGCAGCTCTGCGAAGCCGTTTAGTTATTCGGGAGCCTCGCCCCACCAAATATGCACCCGGATAAGCCGGAGCTTATCCCTGCGGCTCCTGAGCGCTCTGTCGCCCCTTTTCCCTAACCAAGACACGAACCCCCACAATCGTTGCGATGGTCCCGACAATGGTCAGGAACACGCCAAACAACAAATGCAGAAGCATGTCTTCCAGGTTTCCAATCGAGCCCGGTAACCGCATGTTAGCCGGGTCAGTTCGTAAGTACTCGACATTCAAAGCCTGACCTTTGCGTAGGTTTTGCCAAAGCCCTGAGTACACCGGTATCTTCCCTTGATAGAAAACCTTCTCGGAACCGTTCAACGCTAAGCGGCAATCAACGAAGAAGTTGTTATCTCCGACCCGTTCCTTGCTGATGATCTCAGCAATGCCGGTGGTTGAATTAGTCAAGAATTGGTACTCTTTGATGAGCTCGCCGGCTCCGCCGATGGCAAAAATAAAGCCGAAAAGCAGCGCCATGCTCCCTCCGATCAGCAGCAAGACTGCTTCTCGGTATCCGATAACCTGCAGACTAGGTATTGAGCGGATCCGCATTAGGGAGAAGTGAGCAGTAATCAGTAATCAGTGGCTCAGTAATCAGTTTAGGAGTTAGGAGCTAGGATCTAGTAGCTAGCAGGCGAACGCTATTCGGCGAACATACGAGTAGACAGAGTGGACGTCAGTGGACTTAGTGGACGAAAGGCGAACCCAACGAGCTGTTCGCGTCGTCCACTACGTCGACTCAGTCCACTAGGTCCACTTGGTTACTAGCTTCTAGATGCTAGCTCCTAAGAAGGCCGCACTGAAGGCGGGTAACCGCAGCTTACTGTCTACTAGCTCGGATTGAAATCCGTGGCCCTCGAGCGGTTGCCAGCCTTCTGGAACCTGCGTTGACGTTTCTTTATTGGAAATGTTGAAAACGCAGAGGATCCGTTCATCTTCGCAGACTCGCTCGAAGCTAAGAACCGGATCAGCGGAAGCCGAGAGCACGAGAGTACCGTACACGATTGCAGGATGCTGTTTACGCCAGGCGATAAACTGGCGAGTAAAATGTAAAACCGAATTGGTATCCTTTTCTTGTAAATCGACCGACAGTGCTTGGTGCTGCGGCGAGACTGGCAACCACGGTTTGGCTTTGCTAAATCCGGCGTTTGGTAAATCCCCTGTCCACGGAATCGGCGTCCGGCAGCCATCACGCCCTTTGAACTCGGGCCAGAACTCGATGCCGTAAGGGTCTTGCAAATCTTCGAATGCGACGTCGGCTTGAGGGAGGCCTAGCTCTTCTCCTTGATAAAGACAGGCGCCACCTCGCAGCGAAAGCAAAACGCCAAGGAGTAACTTAGCCAATGAACGATCATCGCCGCCGAGTTGTCCGAGTTTTCCGAAACGACTAACCACTCGAATATTGTCATGATTGCTCATGGCCCAGGTCGTCCAACCTGCCCCTAGAACCGACTCGGTTTTTTCAATAACACTACGCAGGAAACCGCAACTGAAGACGAGTTGCATCAGCTCGAAGTTATAGCAGCTATGCAGATGACTACCCGTCCGGGTGTACTTCGCGCTAACTGTGATCATATCCACATCGGCGATTTCCCCGATGAGATAACGGTCATCGTACGAGTCAACTAGAGTGCGAAGCTGGGCAAGTATTTCGAGCGTGTGCGGTTGGTCGCGGGTGTAAATCGACTCTTGCCAAGAAAAGGGATTGTTGGAATCGGCAAAAGACAAGGGCCGGGAACCGACCGGACGAGCCGGGTTATCTCGCAGTTCATGGTCCTGTACCAGCGTGGTGATCGCATCAAGGCGAAATCCGTCGACACCTGCGTCCAGCCAGAACCGGGCCTCGGCAAACATCGCATCGATAACCGGTCGATGATACCAATTTAGATTCGGTTGGCTGCGCAAGAAGTGGTGTAGATAATATTGCTGGCGCCGAGAATCCCATTGCCAAGCCGAACCACCAAACACGGAGAGCCAATTGTTCGGCGGCGTGCCGTCCGGCTTCGGATCCGCCCAGACATACCAATTTGCCTTTGGGTTACTGGTACTTTGGCGGCTCTCCTTAAACCAAAGATGTTCATCCGAGGTGTGTGGCAACACCAGGTCGATGATGACCTTGATGCCTCGTTCGTGAGCGCCCGCGATCAGGTTATTAAAGTCGCCATTGGTGCCGAAGATCGGATCGACCGTACGATAATCGGCAACGTCATAGCCGAAGTCGCGCATCGGCGATTTATAAAACGGCGAGATCCAGATCGCATCAATACCCAACGAACGCAGGTAATCGAGCTTGGCGTTGATTCCGGGCATATCGCCCGTCCCGTCCCCATTGCCGTCAAAAAAGCTTCGAGGATAAATCTGATAGATAGTTGCTCCTCGCCACCACTCGCATTGCATGGATTCGTCGGTAGGCGTCAAACGGGTCGCTGTCAAGAAGCAGCGAAAGGGCGGATGCGGGTGGGCCTAGCGGCGGGTCAGTGTCAGGGCAAGCCCTGGGACCGGTCGTGAATGGGACCTATAGGACTCGTAGGACCTATGGGTCAGGATCATATATGTCCTATTGGTCCTATGGGTCCTATTCGGTAACGGCGCGCGGTGCGTACCCTCACCGCAACGCGATGCTACACCCACCCCTCAGTACGTCGCCCTTCCCCCCGTCAGATCAAACGTGAATCCGGTTGTAAAACTACACGATGGCGAGACAATGAACTCCACCATAGCCACCAATTCATCCAGAGAGCCGCAACGGCCCATAGGGATCTTGGCGGTCATATATTTCACTTGTTCTGGAGGCATGGCATCGACCATCGGAGTCTGAATCACCGCCGGACTGAGAGCGTTCACGGTCACCCCGGTTCCAGCCACCTCTTTGCCCTGCACTTTGGCCATTCCGATAACGGCTGCCTTAGATGCAGAATAGGCTAACATCCCGGCGTTGCCCTCCTTGCCAGCGATAGAAGCAATGTGCAGAATCCGGCCGTACCCGCGGCTAATCATGCCAAGCAGCACGGTTTTACTGGTCAGATAAGAACCAAAAAAGTTTACTTGAAAGACCCGCTCTACATCAACCGGATCCGTGTCCTGGCTTTTCACATTTGTTCGCCCGGTGATCCCGGCGCTGTTGACGAGTACATCGACGGCGCCTAATCGTTCAAACACGGCCGCTACCTGCTCGCGGTCACAGATATTACAAGTTAGTGGAGAAAAGGTCTGGCCGAGGGCGGATTGCATTTCCAGGAGCGCCGGCTCGTTCAAGTCGAGTCCTGCTACCCGGGCTCCCAACTGAACGAAGCGGACACAAATGGCGCGACCTAGCCCGGAAGCGGCTCCAGTCACCACAATATTCTGCGTTGTCCAATCCTGATGCATAGTGTTAGGCTAATTAAATCAGCTACCGAAATAATTCGTTGGCGTGGCGATTCGCTCGCCAAACGATATATTGGAGTTGATATTCATCGATCATAATTACCCCCAAAATCAAAAGTATGAAAAAAACCGATTTCTCACCCAGCACCGGCCTAACTCGGCGGCAAGCCATCCGGCGCGCCGCGGGCGCCGGCGCTCTGGCGTCCCTGTCCTCTTTAGCCGGATTCGGAGTAACCAACGCGGAGGCAGCGGAGGAAGCGTTAGGTAAATTCCCCAAGCATCCTCAGTGGAAATTCGTTTTTGTAAATCATGTAACCACTAACCCGTTCTTTGTGCCGACCCGTTACGGGGCCGAGGACGCTTGTGCCTTGCTTGGCTGCAGCTATCAATGGACCGGTTCAGAGAAATCGATCGCCACCGATATGGTCAACGCAATGAATACGGCCATATCCGCAAAGGCAGACGGAATCGCGGTCTGCCTGGTCGACCTGACTGCGTTCAATGAACCCACCGAAAACGCCTTAAAAGCAGGTATTCCGGTCGTGTCATACAATGCGGATGCGAAAGGCAACAAACGTCTAGGTTACATTGGACAGGACCTTTTTGGATCCGGGAAGGCGCTTGGAGAACGAATTGTCGAGTTGGTCGGAGAAGGTGACGTCGTTGGTTTCATCGCGACACCTGGTCAGCTGAACATTCAGCCCCGATTAGATGGCGCAAAGGAAGCGATTAAAGCGTCTGGTAAAAACATTAATCTGACCGAGATCGCGACCGGACCGACCGTCAACGAAGAACTCACCCGAATCGGAGCCTTTTTCACTGGTCATAAGGACGTCAAAGGGATGTTTGCCGTGGATGCGGGCAGCACGCAGGGCGTTGCTCAGACAATCGCAGCCAACAATCTCCAAGGTAAAGTCCATGCCGGAGGGTTCGACCTCCTGCCAGTGACCTTGGATGCGATCAAGAAAGGTGATTTAGACTTCACCATTGATCAGCAACCTTATCTTCAGGGATTCTATACCGTGATGGTCTTGTTCATGATCAAGATCTCTGGCGGGCTGACCGGCGCGGCGGAGATCAACACAGGATTGAAATTCGTCACGAAAGACACCGTCGAGCCGTATCTGACCACTCAGAGCCGGTTCCAAGGCAGCAGCTCACAGGAAAAGGTGTTGTCGCACTCGGGCGGTTACTAGAAAATCGAATGCTCCGCTGTGCCCACAGAACCGCCTAAATCAGTACCGGAATCCCAGGCTACGCCCAAGCGACCCAGTCGCTTGGGCGGCCTCGGGCGTGCATTTTTACATTCCCGAGAAGCCAGCATCCTGATCGCGGGTGTCCTCTTGGTGATCTATTTTCAGAGCACCGCGCCGGTTTTCCTGTCGTGGAGCAATATCGCAAACCTGGTTGTGTTTGCGGCGACGATAGCGATCATCGCGGCCGGCGAGGTGATGGTGATAATTTGCGGCGAATTCGACCTTTCGGTCGGCATGGTCTACGCCCTCGCACCCTTTGTGATGTATTACTCGCACGAGGCCGGCGTCCCCTACGTGCTAGCGATTGTATTAGGATTAGGAGCGGGTGCCGTCGTTGGCCTGATCAATGGCCTTGTCACCGTGAAGCTGCAGATCCCATCGTTTATCACCACGCTGGGAACCCTCTTTATTATCAACGGGTTCACCCTGACCATCTCCGGCGGCTTCCCCGTCCAGCCTCATCCGGACCCGTTTATTTTCGCTGTCTTTGGGGGACCTATTGGGGGGTTCCCGGTCTCTCAGTTGCTCTGGGCAGTTGCCATCACCGCTTTGTTCCAGTTCATTCTGGTCAAGACGCGCTGGGGACTACATACGGTGGCCACCGGCGGCAACCTACTGGGCGCATCCGAGGTTGGAATCAAGATTGCCTGGATCAAGATCGGAAACTTCATGCTGTGCAGCGTGCTCGGCGCATTTGCGGGGATGCTGGATTGCTTCCGAATCAGCTCGGCGGATCCGCTGGCGGGCGGCACAGACTATATGTTCAGAGCCACGGCCTCGGCCGTCATCGGTGGAACCCTTCTGACGGGCGGCTCGGGAACCGTCATTGGCGCGTTTCTTGGTGCAGTGGTCCTGGGTATCTTGTCCGATGGGTTCACTCTGTCAGGTGTCAGCGCTTATACCTTTGATATGATCCTTGGAGCAGCCATCCTAATCACGATGGTGATCAATGTTCGCCTCAGTAAACTTCGGGCAGCAGGAGTTGGTAAATGAGTGAAGAAGCTTTGCGGACGGAAAGCATTTCTAAATCGTTCGGCCGGGTCACCGCTCTTCGAGATGTTTCCATTCGTTTAAATAAGGGCGAGGTGTTGGGGCTTCTCGGTGATAACGGTGCCGGGAAATCCACCTTGATGAAAATCCTGACCGGCTTTCACAAGCCCACCACCGGCAAGATCTTTTTTGAGGGTAAGGAGACTGAGCTGAAATCAGTCAGCCATGCCCGGGCGATGGGCATCGAACCGGTCTACCAAGATTTGGCGCTCATCAACGAAGTCAATGTGTACCGGAATATGTTCCTGCAGAAGGAATTGATGCGAAACAAGTTCTTCCAAATCCTGGATGATCGGGAGATGCGGAGACTAGCGCAGGAACATCTAAAACAGATGCGGGTAAATATCCCTTCTGTAGACGTCGAGATCTCGAAGCTTTCGGGCGGGCAGCGCCAAGCCATTGCGGTGGCCCGGTCAGTTTATGCCAATGCCAAAGTTTTGTTATTGGATGAACCCACCGCTGCGATGGGTGTTAAAGAAAGCGCGATGATTTTAGATGTCATCCGTCAACTCAAGGAAAGCGCACAAGTCGCGGTGATTATCGTTGCTCACAACTACGCCCACGTCTTTGATGTGTGCGACCGGGTCAATCTGTTGCAGAACGGAAAGATCACCTTCGATCGAGCCACAAAAGAAACTTCGGTGGAGGAGCTCATGGGCCTGGTGCTTCACGAAATGCGCGAAGCTCGGGAACAGATTCATAAGAAGTAAGAGCTGGCAAACTGTTGGGGAGCGTCGTCTCACCAAGTTTGTCGCCCATGCGCTACTTCCCCCCTGCCTTCTGAATCGCGTCTTCCCATTCCGCATCCGACTCGATTGAGACGGCCCCGTTTTTCATCGCCCAGGCCATGAAGCCTTCCGGCGCATCTTTCACCCCGAACAGGTTCGCGAGTTTCACCTCCTTAATCCCCTTCCAGTTGATGTTCTTTAATTCGCAATTCCGCAAATCCGCGCGGCTGAAATCGGCGTCTTCGCAGCTTGCCTCGGTCAGATTGCAGCCGTTAAGATCGCTATCCGCGAACATGGCATAGCCGAGTTCCGTTTTTACCATGCTTCCGCTCCGTATATTTGCCGAGCCTAAATCCGCGTACTCAAGGTTAGCTTGATCAAAGACTGCCATTCTGAGATCCGCGCCGCGCAGACTAGCCCGGGCCAGATTCGCTCGTGTGAGTCGCACTCCCATAAGAAACGCGTCACTAACATCGACGCCGACTAAGGCGACGCCGTCAGTCACCAGCTCCTGAAGCGCTTCCTTTCTACCACCACTGCCCCCTTTCCCCTGGGCGGTGTTGATCACTTGCCACGCCTGATAATGTTTCTGTTTCTCCCGGTCGCCGCTCTCAGCAAAATAAAGGATGACGCCCAAGAGGATAGAAAGGGTGCCGAGATACTCCAAAACCTCTAAAAAGGACCAGTGGCTCAGCAGATAGGACAGCCAATCCCAGATCCATTCTAGCGCGAAAAAAGGTCGCAACCAGGTGTACCGGGCTCGTCGCAAATGCTCTTTTAACGGGCCGGGACGACGTCGAACTCTATAAATGTACATAGGGAGTTAGGATTTTGCGCAAATGAGTCGTCGACTCTGCTAGTTATCAAAGCGTTCTGTGTTCAATTTCGCGACTCTCGTCAGCGGCACCTATCAATAGAATAGACACAGTAACCCTTTTATTCCGACTGCCATCATGTTGCGGGTGTACTTCACGTTTTCTAACGTTGCGCCTCGAAATCTTTATTCTCGGGAATAAGATGCTCATGAATCGGATCATCTTCCTCGGAGCATAGGCTCCTGGAAATAGAAAAACAGTTCAACACAACACCTCAGAAATCGAAAAATCATAACATGAAGCCATCAAAAGCGATGATCGCCGGCGCTGCTATTGCCGGTCTGTTGAGCGGGTCTTTGGCAGTACAGACGTACGCAGCCAGTGTCCAGAGCAAGGCCGGAACCTCGGTCCGTACTCTGGCTGATTCCGACAAGGGCAAGCACTCCTGCAAAGGCCAAAATTCGTGTAAAGGCCAAGGCGGATGCAAGACTGGGGACAATGGCTGTAAAGGCAAGAACTCTTGCAAAGGCAAGGGTGGATGCGCCAGCAAATCATAGGCCTTCCTGAGAACGCCGGGAACAGCAATCTTCTGTTTGCCGGTGTTCTAATATAATCGTGCGCTAAAAAAGGGCGCCGCCCGATCAACCTCGGCGGCGCCCATAGCAAACGCTGGGAACGAACCGTGTCACGCGTGCAACTGCTAGCAACTTCGAAACCCCGAATATCACACGAGTCCCATCAATTACCGACTACTGACATCCGTGCCGCGCTTTGGGCGATGCGGAGCCTCTAGGACGTTCCCGGGAGCCGCCTGCTGCCAAGCAATAGAACTTGCCATATTACAAAGCGGCTCCCCTCCAGGGCACGTCTCGCGAATCACCTTTCACCTCTCACTTTTCACCTCCAATGCCTGGCAACCAGTTTAACGGATTTACTGATTATGGGATCGGCATCGGCCTCCGGGTTCCCCACTATCGGCACATTTTGGCCGAGAAACCGGTGGTCGATTGGTTCGAGATTATCTCAGAGAACTTCATGGTCGACGGCGGCCGTCCGCTGGAAGTGTTGGACCAAATCCTCGAACAATATCGCGTGGTCCAACATGGAGTCGCGACCTACTTTGGCTCCGCGGACGACTTGGACAAAACCCATCTTAGAAAGCTTAAACGTCTGGTTCGCCGGACGAATACACCCTGGCTTTCAGACCATCTCTGTTGGGGAAGCGTTGACGGCCGTTACACCCACGACCTATTACCGATGCCCTATACTTTTGCCGTAGCTAAACATACTGCGGAGAAAATAAAGGCGGCTCGCGATGTTCTGGAGATACCAATCTGCGTAGAGAACGTTAGTAGCTACGCGGAATATCACGCCTCGGAAATGACAGAATGGGAGTTCCTGAGCGAAGTAGTTGAATTAGCTGATTGCGGGATCCTGCTCGATGTAAACAATATTTACGTCTCCTCTAAGAATCACAGTTTCAATCCCTACGACTACCTTGATAATATCCCCCACCATCGGGTTGGACAGATTCATATTGCCGGCCATTCCAAGTTCGAGAAGTACATCCTGGATACGCATGATCATCCGGTACTCGATCCAGTTTGGAAGTTGTACGCGCATGCCATAAAACTAGTAGGAAATACCGCTACTCTGCTTGAATGGGACGACCGGATTCCAACCTTTGATGAGGTTCATCGTGAAGCGCTCAAAGCCAACAAATTCCGCGAATCAGTCGTCGCCGCCAGTTAGACCGGTGCACTCTCGCGAAGACTTGCGCGAGTTGCAGCGAACTATGGCTAAGGCCCTATTCCGGCCACTAACTCCCCGTTGGGGTATGCAAAAAAGTTGGACGGATGGACGGCCGACTCGCCAGGTAGCAGCCGAGTTTATCAAACCAAACGACCGCCTCAGCTCATTTGAGCGGCTGGAAATCTACAACCGGCAATATTGGTTTCGGTTATTAGATTGCCTGCACGATGACTATCCAGGCGTACGCGCGGTGCTTGGCACAAAGAAATTTACTCGTATGGCGACTGCCTATCTTACCAAGTACCAATCTAACTCGTATACATTGCGTGACTTGGGTGATCGCTTGGAACACTTCATCCAAGAAGAGCCGGCCTGGACAACTCCGCACGAAATTTTAGCCGCAGACATGGCTAAATTCGAATGGGCCCAGACCGTGGCTTTCGATGGCCCATCGAAACGTCCGATAAGCGCAGACGACATTCTGGGAATATCTGCGGACAAACTAACCCTCTGTCTACAACCTTATCTCTCACTGCTACTATCAAGTTACGCAGTGGATGACCTTTTGATCGCGGTGAAAAAAAACGAGGAAGACGCTCTGCGAGGCGAAGCCAGCAATGCCATCCATTCCGCGCCCCGGGGTTCCCGCCGCAGAAAACCCGTCCGTCTTCCCAAAAAACAGCGGGTTTTCCTCGCCGTACACCGATATGGCAATCAGGTCTATTCGAAGCGCCTGGAAGCCGAGGAATACCAAATTCTGACTGCGATCGGCCGCGGTGAAACGGTGGCTGCTGCCTGTGAGGGGGCGATCACCCAAAGCACTAAGACCGATTTGAATTGGACAGATACGGTTAAAAGCTGGTTTGATATTTGGACTGCCCTCGGCTGGTTTTCCTTACCAAGATGAGCACAGATCCCCGAACGGCAAAGTCTTCCTCGTTGGCGGCTTTTGGCAGTTTTTGTCAATCCGCCCTGCTACTTCTCATCCGAATCTACTTCTTCTGGCAGTTGTTCAAGATTGGCCTTGCCAAATTGGAGAACATCGCGACGCCTATTGGCTTTTTTACTAAGCTGGGGATCCCCTTTCCGGAGATCAACGCGTGGGTGGTGGCATGTACTGAATGTTTCGGCGGCATTCTGATCGTAGTCGGCCTCGCATCTCGCCTCGCGGCGGTCCCGGTGACGATTTCGATGGCGGTTGCTTATTGGCTGGGGGACCGCAACGCCGTCCTGAATATCTGGGGCCATCCGGACAAATTTATTAGTGCCGCCCCTTTCCCCTTTTTCCTGGCTGGGTTGATCATCCTCTGTTTCGGCCCCGGCCGGTTCTCACTGGATGCCATCCTCGGAAGACTTTTCCGACGCAAATCCGAAGACTGAACCCGGTAGGGATGGACCCGCTTTGGTAGGGCGAGGCTACCGAAAGGCCAAACATTTTCTGCGAAGGATTCGATTTTTACGGCAGATGCGTATAGCTAGGCCGAAAAGCGCGTCGAGCCAGGATCCAGCGCAGCTCCATGGCTCTGCGCGGGCTTTGTCCTAACAACGTGCGTAGTCGGGACAAAATCGCGCGCCCTGCAAACACCGGGAGACATTCGGGGAGCCTCGCCCTACCAGATTCTAACTTCTAGCTCTTCCCCTAGCCCCCGGCGGCACCATCCCCAAGGCTTGCCTCACTCCTGAACTCAGCTCTCCCGGTGTCGGACGGCGCCCCATCCAGCCAACATAACCGTCTGGCCGGAGTAACGCCGCACTACCTCCGCTGACAGCCCATTGTTTCCAAAGAGCGTCCCCGCCGGCGCACGCATAGGTTCCGTCTTTCCTAATCGTTTCGCTGGGAAACAACGCGGCTACCCGCAAATCGTGGATATCCTGAAAAAGCTGGGAAATCTCGCCTTGGTTCCAGCTCGGGAGCCGCCCATCATCAAACAGTAGAAGCGCGGGACCAGGGCCAACCAGGTCTAGCAGGCGCAAATGCTTGCCGGTGGGATCCACAAGATTTCCGTCCGGGGCCCGTTTCCCAAGCCAGGGTCCTCTTCCAGCCAAGATAGTCGATCGACTGTAAGCAGCATCGAGCATACCCATTTTAGGTGCTACGATCGACAGCAATCCAAGCCGCGGAAGCGCCCAGAGAGCAGCGGGCGCCAATTTGCGGATGAAGTTAGGGCCCAGGAGAATCGTTCTCGTCAAAAAGTCGGTGTACGGCTCCACTGTGTTGACGATTACCTCTCGTCGTTCGGCTTCATATGACGTCAATAGCGCCTCGGCATCGGCTCCGGCCAGAACCCGGGCAAGTTTCCAAGCCAGATTCTGAGCATCTTGGATCCCGCTATTCATTCCCTGACCGCCCGCCGGACTATTGATATGTCCGGCATCACCCGCTAACAGGACTCGACCTTGCCGGAAATGAGGGCTCGTCCGGCAGTGAATATGGAACACACTACACCACAGAGATTCAAATGGCCCAACTCCGAAAAGTTGATGAACCCGTCGCTCGATATTAGCCGGTTCTACTAGCGCTTCGTCGGATTCGCCAGGCTCCACCGTAGCAATGAATCGCCAATGTTGCGGCTGATAACGGACCGCCGCCAATCCACCGCGCTGTACAGGCGCAAACAGCGGCCAGGGTAGATGGTCTCTATCATCTTCAAGACGAATGTCCCCTAGCAACATTCGCGTCGGATACGTTTTTCCTTCTAGTTCCCAACCTAGCGTCGCTCGAATCGCACTATGAGCGCCATCGGCGCCGACTAGATACCGGCCGTGATGCGTCTCGGACGCGCCACCGGGTGCCGTCACCTGCAAGGTCACCCCGTCTGAATCTTGCTCAAATCCGGTCACTCGATGCCCAAAGAGCACCTCCGTAAAACCCGACGCTTTCACGGCTTCCAGCAACAACTCTTCGGTTCGATTCTGCGGCATGATCAAAACCCCACCTGCCGAACTAATCCGCCTGAAAATGCTGAGGTCGATCGTGACAAAGGGTTTGGTTTTTCCAGCCGCCCACAAATCGATCCGGCTCAATAGTTCGCCCGATTTAACGAACTGATCGTACACTCCCCAATTCCGGAAGATCTCCAGGGTACGCGGTAAGATACCCAGGGCTCGCGAGTGTGGATCGAGTTCCGTTTTCGCTTCGAAAACGACGCTCCTCACTTGCTGCCGCGCCAGAGCCAGAGCCAGCGATAAACCCACCGGCCCACCTCCCACGATGAGAACAGGTACATCGTTCATGCCTAAACAGTTTCGCGCCAAATGGGTAAGGAGTTCAAGTAAAGGAGTCAGGAGCCAAAAATCCAGGAGGCAGTACGATACTTGGTGAGATTATTGGTGGGCGAGGCTCCCGAACGGACGAATGGCTTTATCGAAGCTGCTGGGCGTCGCGCGCTCTAAGATGTTGCTACGCCAAAGCGCGCACCGAGCCATGGGTCTGCGCCAGACACCGGCTCGGCGCGGGGTCAGGCCGAGCAATATCGTCCAACAGTTCAATACTGGTGCCCTTCGGTGAGGTCCGCAATCGTTCGGGAGCCTCACCCCACCAAATATCCTCCTGGTTTCTTCTCCTCGAACTCCCGTAACTCCTGACTTCTCAACTTCCCCTTGCGCGTGGAGAACCCTCGGCGTTAACTTGCCTCTTTGCAGGGGAGCCTTTGGCTGAGATTCACCGATTTATCGTGAAACCCTTGGAACCTGATGCGGGTAATGCCGCCGAAGGGAGCGAAAGGTGGTCCTGCGTTTCTAACGACGATGACCACACCGTATTTCCAAAACAGCCGTCGGATCTACGTTAGCGGCCAACTGCATCCCACAGTTGCGGTCGCTCTCCGACAAATCGAGCAGTCTCCAACCAATCATCCCGACGGGACTCAAAGCGCCAATCCGCCGGTCCTGGTCTATGACACCAGCGGTCCCTGGGGGGATCCCGCCATTACTAATCTCGACATCAGAGAAGGCCTTCCGGCGCTACGCGGGTCGTGGATATCGAATCGTGGTGATGTGTCCGAATATGACGGCCGCACCGCCCGTCCACAAGATGACGGCTATCTAAGCCAGATCCACGCGAGCAAGGCTAAGAACGGATCCGGCACTTTTCCCGGACTGAGGCGGCGTCCATTGCGAGCCTCCGCCGGGCATCCGGTAACCCAACTTTGGTACGCCCGACAGGGAATAACTACGCCCGAGATGGAGTACATCGCCATCCGGGAAAATCTTGGACGATCGGCCAGCCCCTCGAACAGCAACGACGGTCATCATCCGGGAGAGCCGTTCGGAGCGCGTATTCCGAGAGAGATCACGCCGGAATTCGTTCGGTCAGAGGTCGCTCTGGGAAGGGCCATCATCCCAGCGAACGTGAATCATCCCGAAGCCGAGCCGATGATCATCGGTCGCAACTTCCTGGTAAAGATCAACGCCAACATCGGTAACTCGGCAGTTGCTTCGAGCATCGAGGAGGAAGTCGAAAAGATGCGCTGGGCCACTTTGTGGGGCGCGGACACGGTAATGGATCTCTCCACCGGCAAGAACATCCACACCACGCGGGAATGGATTCTTCGTAACAGCCCGGTCCCCATCGGCACAGTCCCTATCTATCAGGCATTGGAAAAAGTCGGCGGCCGAGCAGAAGAGTTAACCTGGGAGATCTATCGCGACACGCTGGTCGAACAGGCCGAGCAAGGGGTCGACTATTTCACCGTTCATGCCGGCGTGCTGCTCCGGTTTGTGCCGCTCACTGCCAAACGCAAGACGGGCATAGTGTCTCGGGGTGGTTCCATCCTGGCGAAATGGTGTCTGGCTCATCATCAGGAGAACTTTCTCTACACGCATTGGGACGAAATTTGCGAGATCATGGCTGCGTACGACGTGACGTTTTCGATCGGTGACGGGCTTCGTCCGGGCTCGATTGCCGACGCCAACGATGAAGCACAATTCGGCGAGCTCTACACTCAAGGTGAGCTGACTCGCCGAGCCTGGGAACATGGCGTCCAGGTGATGAACGAGGGACCTGGCCATATCCCGATGCACATGATCAAGGAGAATATGGACAAGCAGCTGGAGTGGTGCCATGAGGCGCCATTCTACACGCTGGGGCCATTGACGACTGATATTGCGCCCGGTTACGACCATATAACCAGCGCAATCGGAGCCGCGATGATTGGATGGTACGGAACCGCGATGCTCTGCTACGTAACTCCGAAAGAACATCTCGGTTTACCTAATCGCGATGACGTTAAGCAGGGTGTCATCGCTTATAAGGTCGCGGCGCATGCCGCAGATCTGGCCAAGGGTCACCCCGGCGCCCAGCACCGCGACGACGCTATCAGTCAGGCCCGTTTCGAGTTTCGATGGGAAGATCAATTCAACTTGAGTCTGGATCCGGAAACCGCCCGCAATTTCCACGACGCCACCTTGCCTCAGGAAAGTGCAAAGACCGCTCATTTCTGTTCAATGTGCGGTCCCCACTTCTGTTCGATGAAGATCACCGAGGAGGTCCGAAAATACGCTGCCGAAACCGGTGTCTCCACCGACCAAGCCATCAGTACAGGCCTACACCAAAAGGCGGAAGAATTCGCCACCTCGGGCGGGGAGATTTATCGGTGAGGAGATCGCGTCGACGTTCCAGCGAATAGGCGACATCTTTGGTGGGGCGAGGCTCCCAAACGGCCTTGCCCTTTAACCGCAGTCGCTGACGGATTCCTACCGAAAGGTGTCAATAGGCCTTAAAGATCCGCCGAGCCGTTGTGCGGCGTCGTACCACGGCTCGGCGCGCTTTCAGGCCTATTGGCATCGTCTCTGGCCAGGATCATCAGTCCCCCCGCTAAAACAAAAAGGCCGTTTGGGAGCCTCGCCCCACCAAAGATGTGTCGCCGCCTCACCTGCTTTACCTCTTTCCGTTGCGCCCGTTGCGTCCTCTGCGCGAGGCTCTGTCTTTCCCCGCGCTTTTGCCCGTCCGCTAATACGATACCGGCGCCGTCTGATCCTGGAACCCGTCCACAAACCGGCTGATCTTAGGATCATCGGACCTCTCCACCAGGACGTAATTACACTGGGAGTTGGCCCAAATATAGACGCGAAGATCGTCGACAGACCGTTGGCTGTAGCTCACTGGGTCTTGCTTGGGCGGCCAGCAGTAAATGATCAGCGTACCGTTAGCCTGCTTGTAGATTAGGGCCACCACCGGACGCTCCCCGAGCAAGGCTACTCGTCCTCCCGCCAATTCGTAGCCGTACTCATGCAAATCTATCGCCGGCGGCGCAAAGCCGACTTTGTCGGAAAACCAAGGCTTCAAAACGCCGAAGTCCGCAGATGCTAGCTCTACCAAGGGTTCAGCGCCGGTTGATCGTGAATAATCAACCGCCGCCTCTTTAGAAAGCTCCTTACTATGGTCGGGAGCTGAGACTAGAAAAACGACCATCGCGCCGAGGACCAGCACCGCCGCTGCGGCCATCCAGGCGTACGGCTGAGGCACCGATGGTTTTGCTCGGACATGCTGGGTGAGGTTGAGCACCCTGAGTCTCAATTCGAGAGGAGCTTTGAAGCGGGGCCCACTCGCCTTGAACAGCGAACGGAACTCTCGAATCTCCCAGACCGTGCTTCGGCAATCTGCGCACGTACGCAGATGCTCCTCCAATGCGCGTTCGACACCGGGATCGAGCTCCCCGTCGACAAAGGCATCTAAATTTGGGTTCGCTAAATCACAGTCCATCTAGCATGCCGCAATTTGTTTGCAAATCCGTGCACTTCGCAAGATGAAGTCTTGTTCCATCCGTTTTCCTGACCACAGGTTCGTTGTCTTTATTCCCCTCTTTCTCGCAAAAAAACAGCAGTTTTTAGCTCACCGTTGCGACGAAAAAACTGGGCCTGGAATCTCAAAACGGCTATAAACGGTCGCTCCGCTTTTGGCCTGGTAAAGTGTTCCTTTTCAGGAGGAAGTGACGGCAGGGTCTGCTCAGCTACCTGTTGGTGCAGACCATTCAAAATATGAATCAGAAACAGAGAGAGGCTTTGGTTGATCTGCTTTTGTTGGGAATGTTCGCCGACGGTTCGTTAAAGGTCAGCGACGACCAAAAATTACTTTCGGTGATTGACGAGATTGGTTGGGAATCCTACCAAACTCCGGATCTTTACTTTCAATCCGCCATCGCGAAAGCCCGAGACGCGGCGGATACGGAAGCTGGAACTCTTGCTCGTCTGAAGAAAATAAATGATGGTCTCGCCAATGACGAGATTCGACACCAGGCTATTGAACGCCTGGAGCGATTCTTAAATCTGGACGGCGAACCAGGAGTGGAAGAATCAAAGTTTCTAGAGCTCGCGAGAACGAGTCTTCACAGAGAACAGGTAGCGTAACCGCTACACGGCACCTCCGCCTTGATAGCGAAAATGAAAAAGGAGGCAACTGGCGTTGCCTCCTGATCCCTAAAACCCAGTTCCGAGCTGCTTATTCGTTCGTGCTTCCGCCCAGTAGCGTGCGGCGCGCAAAACGCTCGTTGCTCTGACGGCGGAGGATGACAAACGTGTTATTGTCACCGTACATCGACCATGGCCCTTGCGGGACTTCTCTGAATTCAACAAAGCGCCAATCGCAGGCGTCCTTACTGCCTAGGCCCAGATAATCACGAACTGCCGGCGAAACATCGAGTCCGGCACCCTGGTTCAAGTTCGGTCGCGGACGCTCATTGCCAAAGACATACTGCCAGTGATCGGTGCGGAACGGCCCGCAATCTTCCCACTGTGCATAAGCCACTCTCGCCCCGTGCCGAATGGCAATCCAGCGGCCTTTCAATACGGTCTGCCCCTCTCGAACAAAAGCCTGCTTAAACCAAGGAATCACCTGAGAAGCTTCGGGCTTGGTACGTCCGCCTTCGACATCGTTATAAGGCAGCGCGCAATAAAAAGGATTCTGCCGCGGAATAAAACTCACTGGAACAAAGTTACGACGACCAGCCGGGTCCGGATTATCATAACCGCCATAACTCGAACTCCAATACTTGTCCCAAGAGCTGCGATCGTTTGGAACCGGGTTGTTTCCAGATGGCCGCTCGCCAATCCAAAAAATTGTGGTTACGATATTCGACTTCCAGCCATATCGGCCCGGGCCGCTAAAAAGAGCGTTGCTTCGCCCCATTAGAGAAGGACCGGTTTCGTAACGTGGTCCTTCGCTCTGGAAAGTGGTCTTAGTCGGCGACATGATAACCTTAGGTTCCACTTTCAGAAGCGCGTTCTCCCGCAGCTTCATTGCGTACTTCGCGAAGTCGGTACTGCTCTCGTATTGCGATTGCGCTAGCGCGTTGCCACCGACACACATCAACACCAGCGCTGAAAAATATTTCGCCAGCATGGGAAACGGTTTAATCCCTTTTACGGGGACTCCAGGCAAAAGAGCAAGTGAAATCTGCATTCGTTAAGGTAAAATGGCCGGTTTTCGGACACACCCAGCCAGGATTGGGGCCTACTATTAGCTTTTTTTAGACAATTTCAACAGCATGGATACAGAAAAGATTCCTATCCGAAGATTTTTTCACATCCGTGTTACGAGTCCTTGGACCGACGCGCACGCGTCACTCCAAAGGCCATAATTTCTGCAACTCGCTGTCACGCAATAACCTTAGATCCGCTTTACTAGCTGCAGCAGAGTTGTCCGGCGGCAACCGTAAAACTTCTGCTGCCATAGCCTGAATCGCTCTTGCGTCAGGCGTCGCAAGGAGCGATTCAGGCTGTTAATATCGGAATAAAATCGTATCCCGAAGATAATTGGTGTCATCGACTGCGGGATAATCCAAAGTAAAATGGAGTCCTCGGCTTTCTCTTCGCGACAACGCGGAATCGACGATCAGGCTCGCCACCGTACACAGGTTGCGCAGCTCCAACAGATCCGTGGTGAGTTTAAAGTCCCAGTAAAACTCTTGAATCTCGCGCTGGAGATTACGCAGCCTGGTGCTGGCTCGCTGCAGGCGTTTACTGGTTCTGACGATCCCGACATAGTCCCACATCAGCCGGCGAATCTCGTCCCAGTTATGATAGATCACGACCAATTCGTCCACGTTTTGAGCGTGCCCGGGCCGCCATGGCGGCAAGTGAATTTCCTGATGATACTTGGCGTATTTCGGCCGCAGCAGCGCTTCCGCACACCTGTTTGCGAGCACTAACGCTTCCAGAAGCGAGTTGCTCGCCAACCGGTTTGCGCCATGCAGGCCGGTACAAGCGACTTCTCCGATCGCAAATAGTCCTCGCAACGAAGTGGCGCCATCCAAGTCGGTTTTAACACCGCCGCATTGATAGTGTGCGGCTGGGACAATCGGTATCGGCTGCTTGGCGATATCGATTCCTAGGTCCAAACAGGTCTCGTAAATGTTAGGGAAACGCTCCTTAATAAAGTCGGCGGGCTTATGCGTGATATCTAGGAACATGCAAGGTGCTCCCGAACGCTTCATCTCCGCGTCGATGGCCCGCGCTACGATATCACGCGGAGCCAGAGCCCCGCGGCTATCGTATTTCTTCATGAACTCGCGGCCGCTCGCATCGATTAGTTTGCCGCCCTCGCCCCGCACCGCCTCAGTGATGAGAAAAGAACGCGCCTCCGGATGATAAAGACACGTCGGATGAAATTGAATAAACTCCATATTAGCGATAGCGGCACCCGCTCGCCAAGCCATCGCTACGCCGTCTCCCGTCGCAACATTTGGGTTCGTTGTATATAGATAAACCTTACCGCAACCCCCGGTCGCCAGAATCAATCGATCTGTCCGAATAGCGGTGACCTCTCCAGTATTTTCATCGAGCACGTAAATACCAACGACTCGGTCTTCCGTAGTGTAACCCAGCTTACCTGTGGTGATCAGGTCGATCGCCATGTGGTTCTGTAAGACCACGATTCCTGGAGTGGCTTCCGCGGCCGCCACCAGCCGCTCCTCAATCTCGCGGCCAGTCGTGTCGTGATAGTGCAAAACCCGACGCTTAGAATGACCGCCCTCTTTGCCCAGATCCAACTCCCGGTGTCCGTCTTCTAAGACCCGTTCATCAAAATGAACACCCAGTTCAATGAGATTGTGGATGGCCGACGGACCTTCCGTGACAATCGTTTGCACCGCGTCTGGATCACACAAACCGCCTCCAGCCATCAGTGTATCTTTAACGTGCAGGTCAAATGAATCCTCCGCACTGGTAACTGCCGCAACGCCGCCCTGCGCCCAGGCGGTGTTAGAATCGGCCACGTTTCGCTTCGTCACCATGGCCACCGTTCCGAACTTCGCGACCCTCAGCGCCAGTGATAGACCAGCGATCCCACTCCCGACGATCACAAAGTCAAAATGCTTCATTGGATTAAACGATTATCAATAAGTCTGGTTTTTCCGAAGAAAACGGCGGCTGCCAAAAGCAAGGGCGGTTTCAAATGGGCCAACGGCTCCAGACTGGTGGGATCGACTACGGTGACGTAATCGATTTTCGCTAGCGGTGCGCTTTGGATCTTCTGCTTCATCCAGCTGATCAGCTTAGCGGAAGACGCCATCCCAGTTCGGATCTTTTCCTCAGCCAAACAAAATGTCAGTTGAATGATCGGCGCTTGGCCGCGCTCTGGTTTCGTCAAATAACCGTTCCTTGAGCTCATGGCGAGCCCATCCGGTTCTCGAACGGTAGGATGCGCTTCGATCACTACGGGAAAATTGAGGTCCCGAACCATTCGCCGCAGGATCGCCAACTGCTGAAAATCTTTTTCTCCGAAAACCGCGATATCGGGCTGGACGAGGTTAAATAGCTTGCTGACCACCAGACAGACACCATCGAAATGCCCGGGGCGAGACGCGCCGCACATCACCTGGGAAAGTCGGGTCTCCAACACGGAGATCGACCGGTCCGGATAGTACATGTCCGCGGTTACCGGAGCGAAAAGGACGTCACAGCCTTCTTTTCGAAGAAGAGCAGAGTCCCGTTCGAATGGCCGGGGATAGCGCTCCAGATCCTCATTCGGCGCGAATTGCGTCGGGTTCACAAACAGGCTCGCGATTACAGTCCCTTTAGTGCGGGCAAGCTTTCGCGCCCGCCGGACCAGCGCCAGATGTCCTTCGTGCAGAGCACCCATGGTCGGCACGAAAACCACAGGTCGTGGGAGTTTGGAGACGAGTTTTTGTATCTTGAGAGGTTCTCTGACAATTCGCATCTGCGGAACGGCGCATCGCTGCAAGCCGTCACTTAAGAAAAACCGGGATAGACATTTCGGCAAGTCGTGGGGATGAGCGGCTCAGTGGACTTAGTGGACGGTGTAGACGTAGTGGACCGGATTAACGAAGCGCATGCCCACCGCAAATCGGCTCGCCACTCCGTCTACTCCGTCTACTAAGTCCACTGAGTCCACTGACATCCCACGCGCCAGCCGCCCACACGCCCTTACGCCGATACGCCCATCCACTCTTAAGCCGTGACCAGAGTCGGCGCCGCTTGTTTCGCCGCGAGCTGTAGAAGGCCCCGTAACGGGATGGCTGTCCACTTCGGACGATTATTCAATTCATACCGCAATTCGTACATCGCCTTCAGGATGGCATAGCTGCGCAGCAACAACCGCAGGTCGGTTCTATCTGCCGGCACGAATGAGGCTGTACCGGCTGTCTCCAGGTACGCTGCGAGAAATACTTGAGAGGCACGCGTGGCCCAAATATCGGCGAACGTCTCTAAAGTCTCACGATCTTGCACTCGAACCGTGCGCGACTCCAGCAAACCGTAATGGGCCGCGTAATGGAACGACCGGAACATTCCGGCCACATCAATCAAAGCGGACCGCTTCAGCCGGCGTTCTCCTAGTGCCCGAGCAGGCTCTCCTTCGAAATCCAGAATCACGTAGTCTTTTCCGGTGTAGAGCACCTGACCCAGATGGTAATCGCCATGGATACGGATCTTCGAAGTCTGGATGGTGTCCTGAATCAGGTATTCGTGGCAGCCAGTCAAGATGTCGACCCGCTGCAGGACCTCGTCTGCCAACGCCCTCGGATACTCTTCTAACGATCCCCGTAGACGAGTCAAAATGGCCAGCGTGTGTTTGGTATCAGTGCGAATCGATTGGTAAACCGAGCGCTGATGCTGCAAAGAGAAAGGTTCAGGCCGGAAATCCGGTGATTCCTGATCGGAAGCCAAAGCCAAATGCATCTCCGCCGTCCGTTGTCCAAGCAAACGCATGGCCTCAAGGTGAACGCCTTCGATCAAAGTTAGATAAGGATCTGGGATCGGATCCCACCACGTTCCATTCGTTGGTGCTTCTAATGTCGGGTCCGCCAATATGCGATCAAAATAGCGATCAACCGCCGCCAACGTTTGGGACCAGCCGTCTTGTTCGTTACTGGTAAAGCCTTGAGCCATCACCACCGCAGCCGGTTCCTGGCCACGGCTCAGATATTGAATATCGCCCAAGTAGGTTGGCACATGTTCGAACCCGCATCGCTCGCTGAGCTGTTTAGTAACTTCCA
>JAFAZK010000304.1 GCA_019239825.1 Verrucomicrobiota bacterium
ACACCTTCGCTTCCCAAGGCTTCAGTGTTTCAGTTGCCCTCCCACTGCTTGGCCTGCTTCATGTCCGATAACTCTTTACATGGCTAATTCCTTTCAATCAGCGAGTCTCACTAGGCTTTGCTTGGCGCTCCAGAAGCTAACGAAGGCAACGAAGATTGTTAGAGCTCAGCGGGCGCGCGGACTCTTGGACGCGATCAAAAAAACTTCGTTAGCTTCGTTAGCTTCCTTAAAAAATTCTCCTATCCTTCTGTATTTGTCTCCTCTGTGACTTCTCGTGAAATCATAGAGGGGTGGCAGCCCTTGGTAACGGCTCCATGCGCACGTCAAAGGGAATATGCGTTTTTCCCCACTTGCACAGCATGGACATCAGGTCAGTCAGTTCCTTTCCTTTTCCGGTCACCTTGTACTCAACCCGCACCGGTATCTCGCCGAAGATCTGTTTTTCAATCAGCCCTTCTTTTACCAGCTCACTAAGGACCGTCGACAACACG
Organism: Verrucomicrobiota bacterium; assembly: GCA_019239825.1. Classification (GTDB taxonomy): domain Bacteria; phylum Verrucomicrobiota; class Verrucomicrobiia; order Chthoniobacterales; family JAFAMB01; genus JAFAVN01. Next base: position 492 of record JAFAZK010000304.1, read on the forward strand.
TTGTCTGAGATCCCTGCCAGGCACTCCTTTAGCTGAGAGAAACGCCTGATATCGTTTCTTATCAAGACCAGAACTTCGGAGACCCATCTTTTACCGATAATCCTCAACACCTTATTCAGGGTACATCGGTCCTCCAGAAAGTCCCTGTTCATGGCGTTGGTCGACGTGATCTTCTTGTTCGCCATACTCCTTTTTTTCTTAGTAACTCACAACCGGCCACTCGGGTTGTCCCGAGCGTATTCAACTCTAAGTTGTCCGGCAAAGCTCTATTTTATGACAACCCTTGGCAATATGAAAGTACATGAAATTACCCGCGACTATGGCATCGACGGTCTTTCAATTACTGAACGTAACATCCCTTCACTTTCAGCCCGTCAGGTCTTGGTTCGGCTTGACGCGGTTTCGCTGAACTACCGTGATCTCTTGATCATCAAAGGAATTGGCAGGTGGCGTCCACCAGCCGGCCGAGTACCGCTGTCTGACGGAGTAGGTACTATCGTTGAAACCGGTTCTGAGGTACAACAACTCACGTTAAACGATCGGGTAGCCGGGTTATTCTTTCCGAATTGGAAAGAAGGGGCGGTAACTACCGAAAAGACACATGACCCATTAGGTGGACCCACTAGAGACGGTGTCCTCCAAGAATATGTCATGTTCGAAGAGGACCAGGTAGTAAAGGTCCCTTCCTATCTCACCCCCGCTGAGGCTGCTACCCTGCCCTGCGCGGCACTCACCGCCTGGAATGCGCTCATAGAAAAAGGGAAAATCCACCCCGGTAAAACCGTACTAATCCAGGGAACCGGCGGCGTTGCATTATTCGCTGCCCAATTCAGCCTGATATCCGGCGCCCAAGTGATTCTGCTTTCCAGCAGTGACGAGAAACTGGAGCGCGCTCGTGAGCTCGGCATCTCGCAGCTGATCAACTACAAGAAAACCGTCAATTGGGAAAAAGCAGTACTCGACATGACCGGCGGCAAAGGGGTCGACCATATCGTAGAGATAGTCGGCGGCAACAATGTCGACCGCTCCATTTCTGCCCTCGCCCCTAACGGACTGATTTCACAGATTGGCGTGATCGACGGACTCAAAGGCGAGATCGAAATCAGTAAGCTAATGCCCAAAGAAGGGATGGTGCAAGGTGTGCAGGTTGGGTCCAGGGAAATGTTTCTGCGTATGAATCAGGCTATCACCCTCACTCAGCTACATCCGGTCGTACATAAGATCTATCCCTTGTCCGCCATCAAAGAAGCTTTAACGGAACTCGAGCAGGGTAATCACTATGGAAAGATCTGCATCTCCGCGGAGCGAAACCAATAATGACCACAAAAGATCGCCAAGCGGCTTAGACACCACCAAGCGCAGGAAATCTTGCGCAGGCACGCAAAGACAGAAATTTTGCAGAAGGCAACGCAGATTGTTCCCGCTCCTCGGAGGCGCTAAACCCTTGCACCTCATTGCCAGGCCTTCGTTTGCTTCGTTGCCTTCTGCAAAAAGTCTTCTGCTCTGCTTAGTTCCCCTTTGCGTCCTTGATTCCGCCGCCGCTACGGTATGGCGCGACAAGCTTTCTGTGAGATTCCTAACTTCCCCTCACTTGTAAACATCTCAGGTCAACATTACTAAGTATGACGTGGAGACTATGGTCCGAATGTTTCTGCTGACCGGGGCGATAACTTTGATCTCTGCCTGTACCGGGTACAACGGATCGACCAATGCAGCTCGCCGGCCATCAGGTGGCTATTACGGAGGAGAAAGTCTGTATCAACAGACCGGACAACCATCAACGATCTCCGGTTGGCGGCCAGAATATGACGGGGCTAATTAGAAGATCCTTAATCCATAATACCTAAAGATCACGGAGGACACAGAGAGTAGAAATCGACCGCGAATGGACACGAATAAACACGAATTTAAGGCAGATCCATTCGCCGCTGACCAAACTACATCTACCTCTTAATCGTCGAGGTTGTGGGCGGACGGCGGATGTACGAACTTCACTGGCACCGGCCGCGTTAACAGATCGACGTAAAACGCATAGAACTTTGTGGTATCAATCGCGAAGATCACCGTTGATTCCTGTAGCAAAGGAATAGTAGGAAAAGGATTCGAGGTGTATGGGATAGATTTGCCGTAGTTGGGATCGAATGTGTTATACATATCGATCCATACTCCTTGCGCGTTCGTAGCAAACTCCGGGTGAATAAAATAACCTAACGCGTTCGTATCGTAGATATACGTCCCTGGGCCCACGGTAGGACCATAGGCTTGGGCAAATAATTTTGTAATCACTGTTTGCGGTTGGTGATTGGCAATCTGATCGAAGACCGCTTGAGTCAAAGGAACGTTATTCGTGCAATCCAGCGGAATTACGAAGTGCGGGACAGCCCCACGCAGCACGATCTTCGTAGCTTCAGGATCAAACCACCAGTTAAACTCGGCATTGTCTATGTATGCGTTACCCGGCACATAGATCTGTCCGGCCATAGTAACTATCTGCTTAATCAGTGGAACAATGGTTGGATCCTTTCGAATCGCTAGTCCCAGGTTGGTTGGCGGCGCGATCTCCAGGATGGTAACCTCGTGAGGGAACTGGTGGATAGTATCAATAATGAAGTCGACCGCGTCCGTCTTTGCGGGCTTGATGTGAGGAAAGCCACCGGGCGGCGCCACTAGCTGGTCAGGGCTCGGCTCTGGGGACGAATAAGCACCGACATAATCGATCGCTTTCCCGAATGACTGCACTTCATAAAGGTAGTCGTTGTAGTCATGCAAAATCGGGTAATCAGACCCAACATAGACCTTAACGTGTTTTTCGATCCCCATCCGCTCCACCGCTGCCAGGCAATCCACTACCTCTTGATCCCGCCATTGATTGCCCGAGGCAATAGTAAAGCCAAGGAGGTCGATTGTACCTTGGGCGTACAGCTGAGCAGCCATAGCACCTACCTGACCATCATCGCCAATGGTATTGAAGTCAGTATCAATAATGACCTTCGGCGGGCTCGCCGGTGGATTTGCTAAACAGTTAACACTACCGATTAACGAAAAGAACGCGCAGACACCGATTCGCAGCAGTCGCATTTGGGGGGAAACTCCATTTCTGGCTTGTTGCTTAACTAGCCCTGCTCTTCCGGTGAACAGTCGAGCGTCTCCTCCATGGGAAACAGACCCTATCTACGACCCAAAGCGCCATCACTCAGGTCTTTAATGTCGTTACGGTAATAACAAACAAAGGTCAAGCGTTTTTGGTAGTATCACTACCGCGCGAATTCAGAAAAATCTCACGCAAAGCCGCAAAGGCGCCAAGGGAAGAGAGAAACAGAACTGCGTTCATCTGCGGTTGTTGTTTTTTGTGTCTCCCTCTGTCTTCCCTTTGCGCCTTTGCGTGAGATTTTTCTCCTCCTCTTGGTTCGGTTCTGTTTTTTCCTCTAAGAGGTGCAGCGCTTCTTCCATGGTCGCGCACGTAAGGATCGGAACTTCAGGCGGGTAATGGAACTGACTGATGATGGTTAAGCCAATGTCTTTGCTGGGGTCTGGAGGGAGCAATCTGACCACAAGAGCGACCCCCTTTTCTGCACACAGTTCCATGATTTCGCCGAGATGCGGCGCCGCGCTAGTGGACATGGACACGAGTCCACTGAGATCGGCAAGCAACCTGAATCCAGGTTGAACCCCGTTGAGGAGCGAGCGCAGGTTCTCGAGGGCCGACCTGATCTCTTCGACCGTCGTATCACCGATCGCGGTGATCTTCAGTAACCGTTGTGAGGGGTCAAATTCATTTAGGTACATCGCCCAAAAACCAATATACAGATACGCACAGAAGATCACAAAAGACACAAAGGCCAAGAGAGGAATTTCACGGAAGAAAACGAAGGCGGAAATTTCACAACAAGGCCGCAAAGCCACGAAGGGAAATCTATCAGTCTTCGCGGCCTTTGGGGCCTTATTATAGAAATTGGATTTCGACTTCGTGGCCTTGCGTGAGATTCAGGGCTGACGTTGCGGGCTGGCTTGGCCGTGCTCTTGCTCGTATTTCTTGATCTGGTCGGCGGTCAATACTCTCCGCATCTCAATATTTGCGCGAAGATGCACGAGGCGAATCTCCGCTTCGAGACCCCCGATCCGGCGGACCAACGAGGTTACTTTTTCGTCGTCGGCTTCGCCTTTGGCAAAGAGCACGTTGAGCCGCCGCTCAGCTTCAACCAGCCAATAACCCAACCGCGCAGCTGTCTTCGACGACCGGTTGAGATGTTCCGCTTTGGACCGCTGGTGCGGTGTGAGCTGAAGTTGAGTGGCCAACTCTAGCACATGAGCAGGAGCGGGATAGCCGTTCAGTTCCGCCACTTTGGCCAAGCCCATTTCCCGTCCTTCCAGATACCCTTGGACCTCGGCCGCGGGCAGCGATTTGATTTCGGGCGTTCCTTGCCCAGCGTGGGTTGAGGCTTCTTGGCCGTTACTAGCCGAACCGCACACTAACAGCACAACACAAACGCAGACCAGCTGAGCTTTCATAGGATCAGGGGGACAGATTTATCGGCAAATCACGCGGATTAAAGGAGACCAAAACTAGAGTTAAGATCCGTAGATTACTCAGATTACGCAGATTAGAGGAGCTTTAAGTCGAAAGCAGCGAGCAATTTCGCAGCCGCCGGACCCCTACCAAGGTGCTTGCCGTAGCTCCTCTTATGTTAAAGTCTATGAAGGGGTCGTGGAAAGGCATTGGTTCCGATCGCCGGCCTCGCACTTGTCCTCCATAGCTTTAGCGACGGAAGAAGCCAGCAGCGCTCCACGGGGAAACGCGTCTAAGGCCCAACCGAACGCGTTCATGATATTATCAAACGCGCTCTAGCTTATTTCCGTGCTTATCGGCGCCTTGAAGGCTAAGGAACTGACCATGATGAGCACAGTCCTTGTTACCGGCGGCTCCGGTTTTATTGGCTGTCATTGTATTCTGCAGCTTTTAGCTGCCGGTTATGAAGTGCGTACTACGGTGCGGAACTTGAAACGAGAAGCCGATGTACGCGCAATGCTGAAAACAGGCGGTGCAGAATCGTACGAACAACTGTCATTCGTTGCCGCTGATCTTGAGAAGGATACCGGTTGGGCAGAGGCAGCTGCGGGGTGCGAATACGTCTTGCATGTGGCGTCGCCTCTTCCGCCGAACAAGCCCAAACATGAAGATGAGTTGATCGTGCCTGCACGCGAAGGTACCCTACGAATACTACGCGCTGCGCGCGACGCCGGCGTCAAACGCGTGGTACTAACCTCTTCGTTCGGCGCCATCGGTTACGGGCATGAAGAGCAGAAAGCTCCTTTTGATGAGACGAACTGGACCAACCTCAATAGCGGCGATGTCATCGCTTATGTAAAATCAAAGACGTTAGCCGAGCGCGCAGCCTGGGATTTCATGGGAAAGGAAGGTGGTGAACTTGAGCTATCGGCGATCAATCCGGTGGCCGTATTCGGTCCGGTTCTCGGCCCGGATTATTCGGCTTCGGTCCTGTTAGTCCAGCGTCTGATGGATCGGGCGATGCCCGGCTGCCCGCACCTCTGTTTTGGGTTAGTCGATGTACGGGATGTAGCTGATCTACATCTTCGGGCAATGACTAATCCGGCTGCGAATGGCGAACGTTTCCTGGCAGTCGCCGGCGATTTCATGTGGATGACGGATATCGCCAAAATTTTGAAGAACCATTTGGGTCAAGCTGGCAGGCGAGTGCCGACCAGAGAACTACCCACTTGGTTGGTTCGCCTGGCTGCCTTTCGGGATCCAGCGATCCAGCTCATCCTGCCGGACCTCGGGAAATTCAAGAATGCGACCAACGACAAAGCGAAGCGCGTGCTCGGATGGTCGCCGCGTTCCAATGAAGAAGCCGTCCTTGCTACCGCAGAGAGTTTGATGCGGTTAGGGCTGCTGAAGGCGTGACGGCGTGTGGGCGTGTGGGCGTGTGGGCGTGACGGCGTACGATGCCGCGAAGCGGCTACACAGAACAGCCCAGGGCTTCAGCCCTGGGTATGCCGGCCGGACACACGCCCTGAAAGTGGCGGCCGACTTGGTCCGTTTTGCGGATTCGCGGATCGATTTACCCCGCGCATACAGATCCGATTACGATATCAAAATCTTAAACCACACATCCCGTCGGGCGCCACTTTCACGGAGCGCATTTTGGGGCGACTAACCCAGGGCTAAAGCCCTGGCCTGTTCTGTGTAGCCGCTTCGCGGCGAAGTCCGACAGCCCTACGGGACACTTCCCTTTTTTCTCGTTGCGCGTGCAGTCGACCGCGCACACGGTCTTTGCATGACTCAAAGCATTCGAAACCGGATTCCGGGGACGATCAAGGAAATCACGTCAGATCCAGTACTGAGTGAAGTCGTTTTGGACACCACCATTGGACCGGTGGCGGCAGTTATCACGACGCGGTCGCTGAAAGATTTGGGGTTGAAGGTAGGTGATTCGGTCTATGGGCTGGTAAAGGCGACCAACGTTTCGATCGAAAAAGAATAAGTAAGGGCGCGGGAGCTTTAGCAACGCGACCCAAGGCTATGCGAAGGACACCAACGATTGAAAAGGTCACTCATCATAATCGCGATGGCGACCGCATGGCTAAAACCGGCCTTGGCGGCAACCGTCGCAATCGCCGCGGCGGCAGATCTTACTTTTTGTATCGAGGATCTAAACAAGGCGTATCGCCAGAGTCATCCCGATACCGAGCTAAAGCTTTCGACCGGCTCGAGCGGGAATTTTTATACCCAGATCGAGCATGGCGCGCCCTACGATGTGTTTTTGTCGGCGGATATCTCCTTCCCGCAAAAGTTGATAGATGAAGGCTTTGCCGATCGATCGACCCTGTCTGTTTATTCGATTGGACGATTGGCTTTGTGGACTACGAAACCGGACTTGGTCGCGCTGGATAAAGGGATCAATGTGCTGCGTGATCCGGTGGTGAAGCGGATTGCCATCGCAAACCCCCAGTTTGCGCCGTATGGACGGGCCGCCAAAGCCGCTCTGGAAACGGCGGGTCTCTGGAACGAGATCCAAAGCCGGGTGGTAACGGGAGAAAACATCGCTCAGACTGCCCAATTTGTGCAAAGCGGTAACGCCGATGCCGGTTTTGTCGCGTTATCCTTGTTATACACGCCAACGTTGCGAAACGTCGGCCGTTATATCCAGGTCGATCCGAAACTGTATCCGCCCTTGCAACAAGCCATGGTTCTCACTAAGGCCGGCGCCGGCAACAGCGCCGCCCACGACTATCTCCAATTCCTCGCCAGTCAGGATGCCCGGAAAATTTTCGATAGCTACGGCTTCGAAGCCCCGGCCGACCCCGCTAAATAAAGACTGGAATATTCACCACAAAGACACAGAGGACACGCAGCTTGGACGCCAGACTTTGCTTTTGCGGTATCCAGTCTGGCCAAAACCCTTGGGCGTAGGAAACAAGCCATCCCTTTTATTTTTCCATCTTTGTGCCCTCTGTGTCTCTGTGGTGAGCTTTGCATTCGTTTCTTTGCGCCTTTGCGTCTTTGCGTGAGATTTCCCCTTCAATGAACGGCGAAAGTATCTGGCAACCGCTGGGGTTAACTCTGGAACTGGCCGGCGTCACCACTCTTCTCCTCCTTCTCTTAGGTCTACCGCTTGCTTATGGGCTGAACCGGTTATCCGGAGTAACCGCCATTGTCTCGGAAGCGTTAGTGGGGCTCCCTATCGTGTTACCGCCAACGGTTCTGGGTTATTATCTGTTGATCGTATTTGCGCCCGGTAGTCTCTTTGGCGGCGCTTGGGAACACGTTTTCGGACGGACACTGGCCTTCTCATTTCCGGGGTTAGTGGCTGGTTCGATCCTTTATAGTTTGCCCTTTGCTATTCAGCCTTATCAGACCGCGTTCAGAGGGATTCCTACGCACGTGGTGGAAGCTGCGTCGCTAGAGGCTAACCCAATCCAAACCTTTTGGCATATTCGTTTACCGCTAGCCCGGCCCGGGATCGTGGTCGGATCGACCCTGGTGTTCGCCCATACTTTGGGCGAGTTCGGCGTTGTCCTCATGATCGGCGGGGATATCCCGGGTGAAACCCGCGTCGCTTCCATCGCACTGTTCAACGAAATGCAAAAGCTGAACTTCGGGGTCGCCCACGTGTACGCCGCGATTCTGCTGATCGTCTCCTTTGTTCTGCTGGGCAGCGTTACCATAGTTCAACGCCGCCTGCCCTTTTGGTGAGACAGAGAAGAGAAACCCTCGCGCAAAGCCGCAAAGACACAAACGGAAGACAAAGAAACGGGGAAACTTAACCGTAGAAGAACGCACATTTGATCGTGGGCTCCGATCACGGGGAGCTCCGTCAAACCAAGTCTACCTCTATAGATACCTTTCGCCCGCGTGGTACTGATCCAATCTCAGAGACCGGTTAGGTGATCCCTGGATCGTTAATATCTGCGTAAGTCTGCAGCTTGCCCGCCATCGCCTCGCGCGACGGCTGGTCCATCTGCGGTTGATCTTTTTTTCCGTCTTTTTGCGGCTATTCTGATTTGTCTTTCCTTTGCGGGTTTGCGTGATTTTTCTCTTATTCTCCGGGTGGTGGGTAGGCAGGGATTAACGGGGGCGGTGACGGGAGTGGTTTCGGGCGTTCCTGGATCTGTTTTAACAGATAATTAATCCCGGCTTCTAACTGGGCGTCATGACCGGCCAACAAATCTGCGGGGAGATCTTCGACCTCTATATCGGGAACTACCCCATAGTTCTCGATGATCCATTCGGAATCGAGACCGTAAAAGCTGAACTCAGGGATGGTGATATAGCCGCCATCAAGTAAGAACCAATAGCCTCGGATACCGCGTATCCCTCCCCACGTCCGTTTGCCGATCAATGGACCCAGACCATATTTTCTGAAGTAATAAGGAAAAATGTCTCCGTCCGAAGCTGAATACTGATTCATGAGGGTAACTTTGTAACCGTACTGCACTTCGGACGGCCAAGTCTCGGCGTCTCGCTGACGGTTCGTTCCCATCCCGATCAAGATCCGACGTAAGCGCTCCAACACAATCTCATCGATCTCGCCACCGCCATTGTAGCGATCGTCAATAATGAGACCTTCCTTGCGGATCTGAGGATAAAACTGCTGGATAAACTGCTCCATACCCAACCCCTCCATATCCGACATATAGATGTAACCGATCTTACCACCGGAAGCTTTGTCGACCACGCTCCGGTTATGATCGATCCAGGCTTTCAAACGCACCTTCAATTCATTTGCGATCGGCTTGACCACCACATCGCGGGTTTGCCCTTCCGGCGAATCTGCAATCGTTAACCGTACGGTACCGGTCGCTTTATCGAGAAATAATGTGTAGGGATCGGTGGGAGCTTTGAGCTCATGACCGTCGACCGCTACCAAGTAACTTCCTTCGCGGACATCGATCCCGGGTTCAGTTAATGGCGATCTATAGTCGTCGCGGGTATTGTCACCCGGATAAATTTTGGCAAATCGATACAGACCGCTGGCTTGATCCAGCGCAAAGTCGACACCCAACAGACCGACTTTCGCTTTTGCGCTGCTGTCCTCTTGCCCCGTGTCGCCGCCGCCAACGTAAGTGTGGGAGTTACAGAGCTCGCCTATGATTTCCCCGATGAGGTAGTTGAGATCTTCGCGGCAGGCACACAGAGGCAGCAATTTTCGGTAAGAAACAGTGATGGCGTCCCAGTCCACCCCATTCATCTTCTGGCTATAAAAGAAATCGCGTTCCAACCGCCAGGATTGCTCGAACATTTCTACCCATTCCTGGCGTGGATCGATTTGAACGCGCATTTCTTTCAGATTGAGCTGATTCGGGCCACCTTCACCACCAGGCGCGGCTTTGCTGCCATCGAGCTTCGAATCTGCAATGAAATAACCGTCGGCCTTATGATACATGACTTTTGATCCATCCTCCGAAAGTGCATACGCACCGCTGGCCAGCGAGAGATCCGTGGCCACGGTTCTTTCTTTTCGCGGCTTCAAATCATACGCGTGAAGAGTTGCCTTCCTCCCTTCCGAATCTTCGCCAACCAATGCTCCCGGCCCATCTGCTGTGATATAGAAAAGCGAATCGCGGGACGCCGCTAGCGCACCGTAGTCCGCAGCCGGCACCGGCACGGGTACCGCTCGATCCATTAATCCGCCGAGATCAACCTTTATTGCCCCGATCGCACCCGTGCTAGCGCTAGGCGTCGGGGTTGCCGTAAGCGATGGGCGACTCGCCTCGGTCTCATTGGCGCCTTCATCGGACCGAGGCGCGAACAAGGAAGGTTCCTCTTTGGCCAGAGTGGCGACGTAAATCCCCCGCATCTTTAACGTAGCGATATTAAACTCGCTTTGGGAAAAGATCGGGTTAGCGTGCCGCTTCGATAGGAAGAACAGATATTTGCCGTTTCTATCGAAGATCGGTTCGCGATCATCGTCGCTACCTGAGCTTACTAAAGTCGCCTTCGCGTCTTTGAGCTGATAAAGCCAGATTTGATGCATGCCGTTGGTGGCGGCCAGACTGTAAGCCAGCCAATTCCCATCGGGGGACCAGGAATAATCTTTGATCTCGTCCCGCTGATCATGCGCCACTTTTACCGGGGCGCCACCCGACACACTGACATACCAGAGTTGGTGGTCACTATCAGAGAAAGCCAGCTTATCCGAGCCCGGCGACCAGACTGGCGAATACAAATAGCCTTTATCGAACTTGGTCAGCAACGTCTCCTTGCCACCTTCAGCCGGGCGAATCGCGATCTGCGTTTCATGTTCCCGGTCGGTGGTATAAGCGATCAATTTCCCGTTGGGCGACCAGTTCGGATACCGTTCGTTCGCGTTGCTGGTCTCCGTAATATCACGTGTCGCCCCATCTTTTTCGGGTACGGTGAAGATATCCCCGCGGGCTTCGAACACCGCTCGTTTCCCATTCGGAGCGATATCGTACCCACGAATCTGTTTGGAAGCATCCACAAAGCGCGGAGCTGACCGCGTCCCGTCGTCCGGCACAATTACGTCGAGCTTGTGCAGCTGTTCGCTGGGCAGATCGACCACATACAAGCTGCCGCCCTGTTGAAAAACGATCCCGGTATCGCCATTACTCGGCCAATCCACATCGTAATCGGTGAACTTGGTGATTTGGCGAAGAGCTTTGGTATTCAGATCATAGGCCCAGAGGTTGGCGCGGCGATTTGCGTCTCGGTCCGAGAGAAAATAGATGGTGTTCCCGTACCACATCGGGTTGGTACTATTGCCTTTGAAGGGAGCGATCTCAGAGAGTTGTTTGCTGCCGAAGTCGTACAGATAAAGCTGCTGTGCTAATCCGCCGTCATAACGTTTCCAGGTCCGGAAGTTTGCAAAGATACGATTGTAAACAATCTTCTGGCCGTCCGGGCTGTAGCTCAGCATTCCGCCGCGATCCAGAGGCAGCTGGCTGGGCAAACCGCCGGAGACAGGGGCGGCAAAATATCGTCCAAACCAACTGTTGAAGGTGTCCCGGCGAGATAAGAATACGATGTTCTTCGAATCTGGGGTCCAGGTAACCACCATATTATCCGGTCCCCATCGGAGCGGCGCTTCATCGACAACATCGGAGTGAAAGGTCACCCGTTTCGCGGCGCCGCCGGTTGCCGGAATCAAATAGACATCGCTATTCTGTTGGTACTGCCCAGTGAAAGCGATGTATTTACCGTCCGGCGAAAATCGCGGCATGAGATCGAACCCGGGATCAGTCGTGAGGCGCTGAGCCGTTCCCCCTTTCCGATCGACTCGCCAAAGATTGCCACAGGCCTCAAACACCACGGAGTCACCATGGATCGTGGGATACCGCATAAAAACCTGATCCGGGGTCTGGGCCAGAACCGGCGCCGCCAGCGATCCGCTCAGCGCCACTGCGCTCAACCAAAGGCGGCATATTCTCCTTCGCAAACCAAACTTGTCCTCGAACATTACCCGGAATAGGGCACAGACGGTCGGAAAAGAAAAGGGGTCATGACCGGAGACCCTCGATCTCATCCTGAAGGGATGATAGGACTCAGTCTGGGGTTTTAACCCCAGTTACCGATTAAAAAACATTACGCCCTTAAAGGGCGGTAGAAAGGAATGGGCGCGCGGTCAGATCGGGGATACCACGTATAAAAGTGCTGAACGTCTGTCTTCCGCCCCTTCAGGGCGGGCCCTTTGTTGGATCCCTAGCCTATAAAGATGTCGCTCCTACGGAGCTCGGCCATGCTTCCCTCGCGAAAATGGAACGCCCGCTCGCGTTGGGCATTCCTAACTGCGATCTTGGGGGGAATAGTTTGCCCCAACGCCGGACGAGCGGGAGCTCGTGCTACCGGGATTACGATCGAGGTTCGTGCAATACTGCCCGAATGTCGGATACCATCTTCGGAACCTCGGCAA